>JAUSJS010000011.1 GCA_030647575.1 Candidatus Limnocylindrales bacterium
CGGTGATCGGGCTCGTCATTGCCTGGCTCGCAGGTCGGACCGAGGATCACCTCATCGAGCTCATGCTGACCCTGCTCGCCGCGTACGGGACCTACGTGGTCGCAGGCGTCGTCCACCAGTCCGGGATCATCGCGGTTGTGGTCGCCGGAGTCGTGATCGGGACGTACCACCACGAGACCCTGTTCACGGCTCGAGCGCGCGATGCGATCGATTCCGTCTGGGAATTCCTCGCGTTCGTCCTGACGGGAGTCGCGTTCCTGCTCATCGGGATCGCCATTCCCCTCGATTCGCTGTCAGACGCGGCGCTCTACATCGCCTGGGGGGTGGTCGCGGTCCTCGTCGGCCGGGCGCTCGTGATCTACGGCCTGCTGGGAGGTTCGTCCAGCATCGGGCATCGACTGGGCATGGCCCCGCAGATCCCCGTCTCGTGGCTCCACGTCATCAACTGGACCGGACTTCGGGGCGCGGTTGCGATGGCCCTCGCCCTCTCGTTGCCGAGTGACGTGCCCAATCGACTGCTGCTGCAGGGGACGATCTTTGGGATCGTGCTGTTCACCGTCCTCGTCCAGGGCACGACGGCGGAACGGGTCGTGCGATGGGCGGGCGTCGGGTCAGACCGAGCGTAGGGCGTCGGCCCGGAGGCTCGCGGGCAGCTGGCCTACCAGGCAGCCCGAGTCTGGCGGATGTTGATGCTCTGCAGGATTCCGAGGCCCGCGGCCATGCTGACCAGCGACGCGCCGCCGTGGGTCACGAACGGCAGCGGGATGCCGGTGATCGGCATCATCCCGAGCACCATGCCCACGTTGACGACCAGCTGGAACAGGATCATCGAGGCGACGCCAGCGGCGAACAGCGTCCCGAAGGCGTCCTTCGATCGCCAGCCGGCCACCAGGACCCGCCACAACAGCAGGATGAACAGCAGGAAGAGCACAACGCCGCCGATGAACCCGAGCTCCTCGGCCAGCGTCGCGAACACGAAGTCCGTCGCCTGGACTGGCAGGAAATTGCCCTGGGTCTGCGTCCCGTTGGTCAGCCCCTTGCCGATGAACCCGCCGGAACCGACCGCGATCTGCGCCTGGTTCAGCTGATAGCCCGCGCCCTGGAGGTCCGGATTGGCATCCAGGAACGAGGAGAGCCGTTCCTTCTGGTAGTCGAGCAGCACGTAGGTCCAGGCGGTCGGCGCCATCGCCACGGCGCCCGCCCCGAGCACCGTGAGCCAGCGCAGGCTGGCGCCGGACATCCAGAGCATGCCGGCGAGGATCGCGCCGAAGACGAGCGACGTGCCGAGGTCGGGCTGGAGCATGACCAGCGCGAGCGGCGGGGCCACCAGCAGGCATGCGCCGAGGATCGAGGCGAACGAGTCGAGGCCTCGGCCGCGCGAGGAGAGGTAGCTCGCGAGGACGATGATCATCAGGATCTTGGCGATCTCGCTGAACTGGAAGGTCAACGGCCCGATCTCGACCCAGCGCGCCGAGCCGCCGATGCCGTCCCCGATCAGCAGGGTCAGGACAAGCAGCCCCAGCTGGACCGCGTAGATCGGCCATGCGAGCGTTTTCAGCCAGCGGTAGTCGAAGGCGGTCGCCAGCACGAAGACCACGGCGGCGATGGCCGCCCACATCAGGCCGCGGCTGAAGGTCGTACCGGCCTCAAGGGGAACGGCGCCGTCCTCGACGCTGTTCGTGTAGGCCATGACCAGGCCGACGGCCAGGAGCAGGGCGGCGTAGGTCGTCAGCTGAAGGTCGAACGCGCGCCAGGCCGCCCCGACGGACTTGGCCGCCCAGTCGGTGACGCGCGCGGGTTGCGCTCGAATGACGCCCATCAGTTGCTCTGGTAGAAGTTGCCGCGCTCGAGGAGATTCGGGAGTCGGTAGTCCTTCTCGATCCCGTAATGCTGCTGCAGGTAGTACTTGACGATCTCGGTCGCAACGTTGCCCTTGGTTCGCGAGTCGTAGGCGAAGGCGAGGACGACCAGCTCGGAGTCGGCCTTGTCGAACGACCCGTTCTCGGGATCCTTCGGCACGAAACCCACGAACCAGGAGTGGAACGGGAGGCGCCCCTCCTTGTCGCGGGTGCCGAACTCGGCCGTCCCGGACTTGCCGGCGACCTTGATCGGCAACTCAACCAGGTTATAGGTGTGGCGGAACTCCACGACCGATCGCGCGGCGTTACGCATCGTCCTGAGCACGCTCGCGGGGACGTCCATCTCGTGCAGCACCCTGGGCTCGAAGGGACGCACGACCTGCCCATCCGGGCCGACGATGTCGTGGACGACCTGCGGCTGATAGAGCGTCCCGCCGTTGGCCATCGCCGCATACGCGTTGATCAGCTGGAGCGGCGTCACCACGTCGTAGCCCTGACCGATTCCGGCTTGGTACGTCTCACCGGGATAGATCGGCGCGCCCAGGGTGTCCTGCTTCCACTGGTTGGTCGGAACGATCCCGGAGACCTCGCCCGGCAGGTCGATGCCGGTCGGGCTGCCGAAACCGTACTGCTTTCCCCAGTAGCCGAGTCGGTCGATCCCGAGCATGCCTGCGACCTGGAAGAAGAACGTGTCGCTCGAGTGGCCGAAGCCGCAGTAGATGTTGCAGGCTCCGAAGCCGCGCCGGTTCCAGTCGTAGAACTTCGTGTCCCCGAGGGTCAGGTAGCTCTTCGTGGCGAGCTCCGTCCCGGCGCTGATCTTGCGATCGGCCAGACCGCCGGTGGCAGCAACCAGCTTGTAGGTCGAGCCCGGCGGATAGTGCGCCTGGATCGCGTGATTGAGGAGCGGCTTGTCCGGATCCTCGACGAGCGCCTGGTAATCGGTATTGCTGATACCTCGCGCGAAGAGATTGTTGTCATAGGTTGGCAGGCTGACCAGCGCCAGTACTTCTCCGGTCTGCGGGTTCATCACGATGACCACGCCCCGCTTCAGGCCGACCTCGTTCGTCGCCCACTTGAGGGCCTTCTCGGCATATTTCTGTTCCTTGGTGTCGATGGTCAGGTTCAGCGAGTCGCCGGGGCTTGCCTCGCGGATCGTCTGGAGCACCTGTGTCTTCCGTCCCGTGGCGTCGCGCTCGACGCTCTCGGCACCGTACGTCCCGCGCAGCCCAGTCTCGTATTCGGCCTCGATCCCGGTCTTGCCGAGCAGGTCGTCGGGGAGGTAGCCCAGCGGCCTGAGAACGGGGAGCTGTTCGGCCGAAACCGGGCCGGTGTAGCCGAGAATCTGCGACAGGAGTGGGCCGTAGGTGTACTGGCGACGAGCCTCGACCGCGATCTCCACCCCAGGCAGCTCGAAGCCAGCCTCTGAAATCAGGAGCGCGGTGCGTTCATCGACATCACCCGCGATCCGGACAAGGTCGAAGTTGGATCCCGGGTTGGAGTCGATGGTGGCGTTGACCTCGGCGACGTCCAGATCGAGCAGCGCAGCCAGCCGCTCGACGACCTGCGGTCGCTGCGACTGCGGGAGATCGGCCGGCCGCACCTTGACCGCGAAGGTCGGGACGTTGGTCACGAGGACCCGGCCGGCGCGGTCATAGATCAGGCCCCGAGGCGACGGGACAGCCTCCAGGACCGTTCGGTTGCGCGCAGACAGGGACGCGAACCGACCGCCGTCGACGATCTGGAGGTAGAACAGCCTCGCGGTGAGGCCGCCGACCGCCAGCAGCATGATCACCGCGAAGGCGACGAATCGCGATAGGTGCCGGACGGACCGGGGTCGATCGTCGAGATAGGTCGTCACCAGTCGACCCGCTCCTCAGCGGCACGACGGTCATGGATCGAGACCGACAGCGGTCCAATCAGGGCGGCGATCACCGCGTCGTAGATGGCACCCGGCAGGATCGCGCCGGCAGGATCGGCAACGGGGATCGTGGCCCGGAGCGCGTTGAAGGCCAGGAAGAGTGTCATCGAATAGAGCAGGCTCAGGAGGAAGGTGGCCGGGATGGGAATGACGGGTCGCAGGCGGGTGACGAGGCGACCGAGGGCGTAGGCGCACCCGACGCAGAGCAGAAGCGCGAAGGCCGTCGATCCAAGCGGCCGTTGCGCCAGGACATCAAGGACGAGGCCTCCGATGAAGCCCCAGGCGAGACCGGCCTCGAGGCCGAGCGCGACGGTCACGACGACGCCCAGGACGAGAACGAGGTGCGGCTGTGACGTTACGACCCGAAGATACGGGCCGGCACTGAGTTCCAGCAAGGCCGTCACCGTCGCGCCGACCGCAGCGAGCAGCAGGGTCATGGAGCGAGTCGATCCTCGGCGAACGGGCCAACGGTGTGCGACCGCCGACACGGCGCCTCGGTGACGGTCGAACGGCGGAGACGTCATGGCGAAGTATCCCACGGGCCCGGGATCCCGGCAATGATCGAGTTGCCCGCTCGAGGCTTGGACGAGAGCTCCGCCGTTTCACGTGAAACGGCGGAGCTCAGAACCGACTTTCCTTCGCCTGAAACGACATTTTGGCGCTCCATTGTCGCTGGTACGTGGCCGGTAAGTCCCTCGTGGCACACTCGCCGTGTTCGGCCGAAGCGAGGGCAACGGGGCTGCGATGGTAGAATTCACATCCGTGAGAGCGTTCCGGGCAGGGCACTGAGTGGGCCAGACGATCGCCTGCGCGAACCAGAAAGGCGGCGTCGGCAAGACCACGACGGTTGTCAATCTCGGCAGTTACCTCGCCCTCGCGGGCGAGCGAGTCCTGATCGTCGATCTGGATCCCCAGGGCAATGCGACGAGCGGCCTGGGGTTCGACCGTGGTTCGATCGAGCATTCGGTCTATGACGCGGTCGTCGACGGGGTGCACATCAGCGATCTGATCCTCGCCGGACCGGTCGACGGGCTCGATGTCGTTCCGTCGGCCATCGCCCTCGCTGGGGCGGAACTCGAGCTTGCCCCTGTCGAGGGTCGGGAACGCCGGCTGGCACGACTTCTTTCGGAGATCACCGCCCGGTACGACTACCTGTTCATCGATTGCCCACCAGCCCTTGGCTTGCTCACCGTGAATGCCCTGACCGCCGCCGACTCCGTCTTGATCCCGCTTCAATGTGAGTACTACGCCCTGGAAGGATTGACCCAGCTGCTTGCCACCCTCGATCTCGTTCGCGACCACCTCAACCCCGGCCTCGCCATCAACGGCATCGTGCTGACCATGTACGACGCCCGGACGAACCTGTCCGCTGACGTCGCCGCGGAAGCCCGCCGCCACCTCGGTGACCTCGTCTTCGATACCGTCGTCCCACGATCGGTGCGACTCTCCGAGGCCCCGAGCCACGGCCTGCCGATCCAGCGCTACTCCCCGGATTCGACGGGAGCCCTGGCCTATGCCGCCCTGGCCACCGAGATGCGCCAGCGAGACGGCCGCGCCAGGGCGGATCAGGTCGACCTTCGCCAGGCGGTTGCCTCATGAGCGACGGAGCGGACCGCCCGGATCGGCCCGATCGGCCCGAGCGGTCCACCGGCCTGGGGCGCGGCCTCGGCGCCCTCATTCCGCAACGCGGCGGCGGGCACGCCAGCGCGGTTGAGATTGCGATTTCGCGAATCAGCCCGAACCCGTACCAGCCGCGCAAGCGCTTCAATCCCGAAGATCTGGCCTCCCTCCGGGCCAGCATCGCCGCCCACGGCGTGCTCCAGCCGATCCTCGTCTCCGAAACGCCGACGGGCTACCAGATCGTCGCCGGCGAGCGTCGCCTGCGCGCCGCCCAGGCCGCCGGCCTCGACCGCATCCCTGCGGTCATCCGCCAGCTCGTCGATCGCGACCAGCTGGAACTAGCGCTCGTCGAGAACCTGCAGCGGGCCGACCTCGATCCGATCGAGACGGCCGACGCCTACCGCCAGTTGATCAACCGCTTCGGCCTCAGCCAGGACGACGTGGCAACCCGGGTGGGCCGGGCGCGGTCCACCGTCGCCAATACCCTCCGCCTGCTCGAGCTCGCGCCGGAGATCCAGGCAGCGGTTGCGGACGGTCGCCTCACCGAAGGCCACGGACGAGCGCTCGGCGGCCTGCCGGCCGATCACCAGGCGCGCGTGCTCGATTCGGTCGTGCGGCAGGACCTGTCCGTGCGCCAGACCGAAGAGCTCGTCCGACGTCTGCGCGAACCGAGATCGACGCCCAAGGAAGCCGTCCCCGTGCGCCGTGCCGATCCCGACCTCGAACGGGTCGAGGAGGATCTGCGCCGCGCGCTGGGCACCAAGGTCAGCCTCGCTCGCTCGAGGCGCGGCGGCCGCATCGTGATCGAGTACTACAGCGACGAAGAGCTGGGGCGACTCTACGAGCGCCTGACCGGAGGAACCGCGTGACCGAAGACGCCATTCGCACGACCGCCGCGACCGAATCCAATGGACGGGGCAGACGCGCGCGATCGAGCGGCTCGGACTACACCGCCGCCAGCATCCAGGTCCTCGAGGGAATCGAGGCGGTCCGCAGGCGTCCCGGCATGTACATCGGTTCGACCGACGAGCGCGGCCTCCACCACCTCGTCTGGGAAGTCGTCGACAACTCCATCGACGAGGCAATGGCCGGTCACGCCACGGTCATCAAGGTCACCATTCGAACCGATGCGGTCGTGGTCGTCGAGGACGACGGGCGCGGCGTGCCCGTCGGGAAGCACTCCACGGGCAAGGACGCGCTCGAGGTCGTCCACACCGTCCTGCACGCGGGTGGCAAGTTCGGTGGAGGTGGCTACAAGGTCTCCGGCGGGCTCCATGGCGTGGGCGTCAGCGTGGTCAACGCCCTCTCCTCGTGGATGCGCGTCGAGTCCGCGCGCGACGGCCATGTCTGGGCCCAGGAATACGAGCGTGGCAAGCCGAAGACGCCAGTCCAGAAGCTCGGGCCTCAGGGCTCGCGCCGGGGCACCACCACCAGCTTCCTCGCCGATTCCGAGATGTTCGAGACCACGGACTACTCGTTCGAGCTGATCAGCCAGCGCATGCGCGAGTCGGCCTACCTGACCAAAGTCGTCTGGATCACCCTGATCGACGAACGCAACGATCGCGAGCGATCGTTCTACTTCGAGGGCGGTCTGCAGTCCTTCGTACGCCATCTCAACCGAAACAAGGAGGTGCTCCACTCCCGGCCGATCTACGTGGAACGGCGCGAGGGAAGCACCGCTGTGGAGGTCGCCCTCCAGTACAACGACGCCTATACCGAGAACGTGCTCGCATTCGCCAACAACATCAACACCGTCGACGGGGGCACGCACGTCACCGGCTTCAGGGCCGCGCTCACGAGCTCACTGAACGACTGGGCCCGCCGGGCGGCTGTTCTCAAGGACAGCGACACGAACCTGTCGGGCGACGACGTGCGCGAAGGCCTGACCGCGGTCATCAGCGTCAAGCTGACCGACCCGCAATTCGAGGGGCAGACCAAGGCCAAGCTCGGCAACGCCGAGGTCAAGGGTCAGGTCCAGACAGCCGTCTCGGACAGCCTCGGCCAGTATCTCGACGAGAATCCGGCGGATGGCCGGCGGATCATCGAGAAGTGCCTGACCGCCGCGCGCGCCCGTGAAGCGGCCCGAAAGGCCCGCGATCTCGTCCTGCGCAAAGGCATGCTCGAGGGGATGTCGCTGCCGGGCAAGCTCGCCGACTGCCAGGAGCGCGATCCGGCCCGGAGCGAGATCTACCTGGTCGAGGGCGATTCAGCCGGAGGCTCGGCCAAGGCCGGCCGCGATCGCCGCTTCCAGGCGATCCTGCCGATGTTCGGCAAGATGCTGAACGTCGAGAAGGCTCGGCTGGACAAGGTCCTGTCGAGCGAGAAGATCCGGCCGCTGATCATCGCCCTGGGGGGCGGGATCGGCGAGGGCTTCGATGTGACCAAGATCCGCTACCACCGGATCATCATCATGACCGACGCGGACGTCGACGGCGCCCACATCCGGACCCTGCTGCTGACGTTCTTCTACCGGCACATGCCCTTGGTCATCGAAGCCGGCTATCTCTATATCGCGCAGCCACCGCTCTACCGGGTCAGCACGGGCAAGGTCACCCGCTACGCCCAGTCGGAGAAGGAACGCGATCGGATCATCAAGGAGTTCAACGTCAAGAACCTGTCCGTGCAGCGGTTCAAGGGCCTCGGCGAGATGAATGCCGATCAGCTCTGGGAGACGACGATGAACCCGCAGACGCGGACCTTGCTCCGGGTCGACAGCGAGAATGCGGCGGCCGCCGACGAGATCTTCACGATGCTGATGGGTGAAAAAGTCGGGCCACGCAAGGACTTCATCAAGGCCGAGGCACGAAAGGTCCGCAACCTTGACGTCTGAGGTCGCCCGGGCCGGGCAGCCGACGATCGAGTCCGCTGTCGCCTCCGGCATCGAGCTCGCGACGGCGACCGGCGTGTACGTCGCGGCGGATACGACCCGGAAGCGAGAGCTCCAGGAACGCTATGGCTTCCGCCGACTCGACGTGGGCGGAGACGAGGTCCGCCGGTGACGGCCGCCGCGCCCACCAGCGAGACGACAGCCCACGCCGTCGCGCTGGTCGCCGAGCGCCGGGAACCGGCCGAGGCGCTTGGCCGCTCCCTCGCCGAGCTGATGAACGACCCCGATGCCTTCACGGCAACGCTTCGGCGCGGCCTGGCGGGCCTGTCCGACCCGGACTACCTCGAGGGCCAGCGCCGCGTGGCGCCGGGCATCGGGAAGCTGCACGGCGTCCGCTGGCCGCTGCTGGCGGCCGTCGAACGCGGATTCCGCCAGGCAACGAAGGACGACCGTCCGACGCCGCTGCTGTTCATCGCCGACCGACTGTTCCGCGAGTCCGAGCTCGAAAACCGCTGGTTCGCGTTCGGATTGCTGGAGCGAACCCTGGCCACCGAGACCGAACGCACCTGGCAGGTCCTTCGCCGGGCCGCACGCGAGGCGGCTGACTGGATCACCGTCGACTCGCTTGCCCACCCGTACGGCAAAGGCATCGCACAGGAGCCCTACCGATGGGCTGAGCTGGAGCAGCTCGTCTACAGCCCATCACGCTGGGAGCGCCGGCTGGTCGGCTCCACGATCGCCACGATGACCCACGGCGGACGGCGAACCGGCCGGGATCCCGAGCTGCCGCGGCGAGCCCTGGCCCTGCTGGCGCAGCTGATGGGTGACGCCGAACCTGACGTTCAGAAGGCACTCTCCTGGGCGTATCGCTCGCTGGCCGAGCGCGACCCGGCGGCGACCGCGTCCGCACTTGGCGCCGAAACCGACCAGGCGACCGCGACCGCGGACGGCCACCGAGCCTGGGTCATCCGCGACGCACTCTCGAAGCTCGACCCCGCGGTTGCCGACAGCCTTCGCGAACGGCTGGCCGGAATCCGCAAGCGATCGGGCGCGGCGCCCACGTCGCGCGCCGCAGAGACGTCGTCACGCTTCGGCGAGCTGCCCGATCCCTCCGCGCACCCGAGCCACCGCTCAGCTGATCCGACCCAGGAGTGACCGACTGTGACTGACGACCGGGGCGACATCCGGATGATCCGCATCGAGGATGAGATGCGGGTCAGCTACCTCGACTACGCCATGAGCGTGATCGTGTCGCGCGCCCTGCCGGACGTTCGCGACGGGCTCAAGCCGGTCCACCGCCGGATCCTCTTCTCGATGGGCGAGATGGGTCTGTCCGCCACGAGCTCGTACCGCAAATGCGCCGCGATCGTCGGCGAGGTGATGGGCAAATACCACCCGCACGGCGATGTGGCGCTCTACGACGCCCTCGTCCGGCTTGCCCAGGACTTCTCGATGCGCTATCCGCTGGTGGACGGGCAGGGCAACTTCGGCTCGGTCGACGGCGACGGCGCCGCCGCGATGCGCTACACGGAGGCGCGGCTGACGGCGATCGCCGGCGAGATGCTGGCCGACATCGACAAGGAGACGGTCGACTTCGTCGACAACTACGACGGGACGCAGAAGCAGCCGTCCGTCCTGCCGTCCAAGCTGCCGAACCTGCTGGTCAACGGCAGCTCGGGGATTGCCGTCGGCATGGCGACGAACATCCCGCCGCATCACCTCGGCGAGATCGCCGACGCCACGATCGCCCTGATCGACGATGCCGAGCTCACCTCGGACGACCTGTGCAAGTTCGTCACCGGACCGGACTTCCCGACTGGGGGGACGATCTTCCGCTACGAGAAGCAGCGCAACCTGCTCAGCGGGGAATGGGAGACGGTCGACGCCATCCGGCTGATGTATGCCCACGGCCGCGGGCGGGTCGTGATGCGGGCCCAGGTCGCCTTCGAGGAGGTTCGCGGCGACCGCACCGCGATCATCGTCACCGAGCTCCCGTACCAGGTGAACAAGGCCAGCCTGCTCGAGAAGATCGCCGACATGGTGAAGGAAAAGCGGATCGACGGGATCGGCGACCTGCGCGATGAGTCCGACCGTGACGGCATGCGCATCTACATCGAGCTCAAGCGCGACGCCAGCCCGCACAAGGTGCTCAACAACCTGTTCAAGCACACCCCGATGCAGCTCGCGTTCAATATGAACATGCTGGCGCTGGTCGACGGCCAGCCCCAGACGCTCCCGTTGCGCAGCGTCCTGGTCCACTGGTTGGACCACCGGCGCGAGATCGTCCGCCGCCGGACCGAGTTCGATCTCGGCAAGGCCCGCGCCCGCGCGCACATCCTCGAAGGGCTCAAGATCGCCCTCGACAACCTGGACGCGGTGATCCGGACGATCCGCGAGTCGGCGGACGTGGAGGCCGCCCGCTCCAACCTGATGAGCCGGTTCGACCTGTCCGAGCTCCAGGCCCAGGCCATCCTCGACATGCGCCTGGCGCGCCTGGCCGCGCTCGAGCGGCAGAAGATCGAGGACGAGTACCTGTCGGTCATCCAGCTGATCGCCGAGCTCGAGGACATCCTGGCCAACCCGGCCCGGGTGAGCGCCATCATCAAGGAAGAGCTGACCGAGCTGAAGAAGAAATACGCAGGCGAGCGCCGGACGCGCGTCGCGGACGATGCCAGCCGCGAGATGACCGACGAGGACCTGATCGCCGACGAGGACGTCGTGGTCACGATCTCCGGGCGTGGCTACATCAAGCGCCAGCCCGTGGCGACCTACCGTCGCCAGCATCGCGGCGGCAAGGGGATCATCGGGCACGTGACCCGCGAGGAGGACGCCGTCGAGCACCTGCTCGTGGCCAACACCCACGACTGGGCGCTCTTCTTCACCAACCGCGGGCGTGTGTTCAGCGCCAAGGTTCATGCCATCCCGGACGCCAGCCGCCAGGCCAAGGGCATCGCGATCATCAACCTGCCCGGGGTCCAGGTGGAGTCGGGCGAGGTCCCGATGGCAACGATCACGCTGCCCGACTTCACCGCCGGCTCCTACCTCGTGCTGGCCACCCGCAGCGGGATCATCAAAAAGACGCCCCTGGAGCAGTTCGAGAAGGTTCGTTCGTCGGGCATCCGGGCGATCACCCTCAAGGACGACGACGAGCTGGCCTGGGTCGATGTCTCGACCGGCTCGGACGACGTGATCATCGCCACGGCCCAGGGCAAGCTGGCCCGGTTCTCCGAGTCCGAAGTCCGGCCGATGGGCCGCGACGCCGCGGGCGTCATCGGAATCCGCCTCGCCCGCAAGGGCGATTCGGTCGTCGGGATGAGCGTCGTCCAACCCGACAGCGACTTGCTCGTCCTGTCCGAAACCGGCTACGGCAAGCGTGTGCCCCTGTCGGAGTTCCGGCGCAAGCATCGCGGTGGCCAGGGCGTCGGGCTGATGTCGCTCGAGGGCCGCAAGACGGGTGACGTCTCCGCCGTCCAGCAGGTCACCGAGGCAGACGAGGAGCTGCTCCTGATCAGCGCCCACGGCCAGGTGATCCGGACCGAGACCAACACGATCAACCGCTACTCGTCGGCCGCCCGCGGGGTCATCGTCATGCGCCTGGCTGAGGGCGATCGGGTCGTCGCCATCTCGGCATTCCGGGCGGGACTTGCGGACCACGACGGCATGGGCGACGATGGCGCCCCCGGAACGGCCGGCTCCCCGCCGACCGGACCGGAACCTGGCGGATGAGGCCGTCTTGACGGGCTTGTCGGCGTTCGGCGGACGGGAGGCGGCGCGCTTGTACGCGGACCAGTTCGAGATCTACCACGGCAACTCGAACCCGGGCCTCGCCCGCAAGATCTGCCGCTACCTGGGCGTCGAACCTGGGCGGGCGGAGGTCTTCCAGTTCGCCAACGAGAACATCTTCGTCAAGATCCTGGAGAACGTCCGCGAGAAGGACGTCTTCCTGGTCCAGCCGACCAGTCACCCGGTCAACCAGTCGATCATGGAGCTGCTGATCATGATCGACGCGTTCAAGCGGGCCAGCGCCGGGCGGATCACCGCGGTCATCCCGTTCTATGCCTATGGTCGGTCGGACAAGAAGGACCAGCCGCGCGTGCCGATCACCGCCCGGCTGATCGCCGACATGATCACGGTGGCCGGGGCGGATCGGGTCCTCACGATGGACCTCCACCAGGGCCAGATCCAGGGCTTCTTCAACATCCCGGTCGACGAGCTGACCGCGGTCCACATGCTCTCGAATTACTACCGCCACAAGCGGATCGAGGACCCGGTCGTCGTGACCGACCTCGGCTTCGCCAAGCGGGCACGGACGTTCGCCGAGCTCCTCGACGCCCCGCTGGCGATCATCGAGAAGCGTCGGGTGGGGAACCTGGACCGGGCCGAGCTGATGAACGTCATCGGCGACGTGCGCGGAAAGCGCGCGATCATCGTCGATGACGAGATCGACACGGCTGGGACGCTGGTGGAGATCGTCCGGGCGCTGGAGCGGGAAGGCGTGACCGAGATCTATGCCTGCGCCACGCACGGCGTCCTGAGCGACCCGGCCGTCGATCGGATCGCGACATCGAGCCTCCGCGAGGTCGTCCTGACCGACTCCGTCCCGCTGCCCGAGCGCAAGCGCCTGCCCAAGATCACGACGCTGTCAGTCGCGCCACTCATCGGCGAGGCGATCAGGCGCATCCACCGCGGCGAGTCCGTCGGCGCCCTGTTCTCGAGCGAGGTCTCACTGACCCAGGAGATGCTGCTCTGGGAGGATGGGGCCGAAGGGACGCTGGATACGCGCGAGGAGGGTGGCTCCGATGATGCGGAGCCTCCCAGAGGCGCACTGGCCGCGTCAGCACCGATGAGCGAGCGATGAGCCTCAAGCTCCACCGCCCGGACGGCGAAGGTGGGCTGGAACCGCGGCCCGTCTCGGATCAGAACTGGCGCAACCAGCTCCGCTCGCCGCGCTGGGGCAGCGCGCTGGGAGGCGGCCGGCTTCCCGAGCTGAAGAACCCGGAGATGAACCCGACGTCGGTCGTCCGGTCCGTCCTGTTCTGGCTGGGTTTGGGCGCTTTGACTTTCGTGGTCCTGGTCATCGGCTACGGAACGGGTTTCTGGGGGTAGGAGCGGCCGCCGTGGCCGCGGGGCCGGCGAGCCTCTGGCGCGAGACACGAAACGGGCGGCTGCGGCCGCCGGCGGTGTCGGCGGCGGCCGAATTGGCATACGATCCACCCCAGGACTCGTATGGCCAACCGGAGGCCGATCCGATGCCGTCTCAGGCTCGATTCGAGCGATCATCGACTGGATTCGCTGGTCAATGAGCGTGAGCACACCGGCGCTCGAACGCTACGTGTGCGGGCCATCGCCCCTACCAGTCCCCAGGTGGATGTTCTACCAATCTCCTGCCTTCCCACGGGTCATCGAGCGCGCGAAATCCTCGGTCCTGAGAGTCTGCGCTGACCCAGGTGGCAGCGCGACCATCGTGCCGCAGATCGGCGAGGTGATGCGCGGCGGCGCTCAATCCAGCCAGACTCGGTCCTGGTTGTCCGGATCGTCGATCGGGGACGAGATGAACAGCACCTGGGGCGCGTCCTCGAACTGGCCGCCGTGCGGGGTGTTTGCGGGGATCACCCAGAGGTCGCCCTTTTTGACCGGGCGTGTCACACCGCCGACGGTGACCGAGCCCGTTCCCTCCAGCACGTAGCCGATCTCGTCATGAGTGACGTGGACGTGTGTCCGGAACGGGCCGGGATGACCCTGGAAGACGAAGGCGCTCGACTGCGTGCCGTGGCCCAGATAGGTCCGTCTGAAGACGTCCGCGTCGGTGAGCTTGTCGGCGGCGACCGCCGAGGCGACGTCGACGACGTCGATCTTCGCTCGTTCGATGACCTGCTGGCAGGTCGGGCAAATGTGCCGGTCGTCGTGGTCGTGGCTGGCTTCGGTCATCGCGGATCCTCCTTGTGGCGATCGCGCCGGGCGACCGCGGCCTCGAACAGGAAGTGGTAGACCTCGGTGTGGCGTTTCGCCTCCCAGACGTCGTCGCCCCAAATGTATGCTCCATGGTCGGCGACGAGGACGGCATAGGCGCTCGCGAAGCGCGGGTCGGCCAGGACCATCCGAAGCTGCTCGACGAGCTCACCCTCGCGCGGCGTATTGCGGATCACCGGGATCAGGTGGACGTCGCGATTGGCGACGCCGCGGACGCCCTTGAGCATCTCCAGGTCGCGGATGGCGACATGATCCGCGTCCACCGCGAGATCACCCGCCAGGACGGCCGAGAGGGCGTGCGAATGGACGACGCTCCGCGCGCTCCGTTCGCGAGCGGCCAGGCAGAAGATCTGGCTGCACTCGCTCGGCCGCAGGTCCGGGTCGTCCGGGACTCGCTCGACCCGTCCGTCGGCCGGGTCGACCGTGAAGAAGTCGTTCGGTCGGACACGCTCCTTGTGCACGCCGGTCGGGGCGAGCAGCAGCCCGCCACCGTCGGCCGGGCCGCAGATGCCGCCGCCGGTGCCTGACACCCAGCCTTTGGCGTAGAAGACACCGAGCAGCTCGACGAGGAGCTGCCGGGTGGCGCGCTCGGTCTCGCTCACGTCGCGGATCGACAGAGGCGCGCACGGCAGGCGGTCGGTGGCACGCGTGCCATCTTCGCGGATGGCGGCATCCTCCGGCAAGCGCCGCCGATCGGGATCGAGCGCGACTCCCCCTATACTTCACCGGCGATGCGATTCCTGAACCGGTTCGTCGACTCGAATGACCGCGAGATCCGACGCATTCAGCCCTTGGTCGACGCGACCAACGCCCTCGAAGCCGAACTCGAGGCAATGTCCGACGACGAGCTCCGGGCCGCGTTCGCCGAGCTCCGCGCCGATGCGCTCGAGGCGGCGAAGCCGGACGAGCCCTCCGACGACGAGCTGCACCACCCGGACCTCGAGCGCCGGCGCGAGCTGAAGAAGGATCGCCGGCGGCGCGAGAACGCGCGACTGCAACAGGCGCTCGACGACGTCCTGCCCGATGTCTTCGCGATGACCCGCGAGGCGATGAAGCGGACCCTCGGGATGCGCCATTTCGACGTCCAGCTGATGGGCGGCGCGGTCCTCCACCAGGGAAAGATCGCCGAGATGCGGACCGGTGAAGGCAAGACCCTGGTCGCACCGATGGCCGCCATCCTCAACTCGCTCGGCGGCCGGGGCGTGCATATCGTGACGGTCAACGACTACCTCGCCCGGCGCGACCCGCAGTGGATGGGCCCGATCTATCACCTCCTTGGCGTCAGCGTCGGGATGATCACCCACGATTCCTCGTACATCTTCGAGCCCGGCTATCCGACGACCGACGAGCGCCTGGTGAACCTGCGCCCGGTCGAGCGCGCCGAGGCCTACGCCGCGGACGTGACCTATGGCACCAACAACGAGTTCGGTTTCGACTACCTGCGCGACAACATGGTCCTGGAGCTCGGCCAGCGGGTCCAGCGCGAGCGCAGCTTCGCGATCGTCGACGAGGTCGACAACATTTTGATCGACGAAGCGCGCACGCCGCTGATCATCAGCGGCCAGGCCGAGGAGTCGGCCGACCTCTACTTCACCTTCGCCCGCCTCGTGCCGCGCCTCAATGAGCGGCCGGAGGGCGAGGAGGAGGGCGGCGACTACGTCATCGATCTGAAGGACAAGGCCGTCTCCTCGACCGAGGAGGGCATCTCCAGGATGGAGGGCTGGCTCGGCGTCGAGAACATGTACGACGCCGATCCGCGGCTGGCCCGCCACTTCGAGCAGGCGCTGCGTGCGCACGCCCTCTACAGGCGGGACCGCGACTACATCGTCAAGGACGGCGAGATCGTGATCGTCGACGAGTTCACCGGCCGCCAGATGCCCGGCCGGCGCTGGAGCGAGGGCCTCCATCAGGCGATCGAGGCCAAGGAGGGGCTGCGGGTCCAGCGCGAGAGCGTCACGCTGGCCACGATCACCTTCCAGAATTACTTCCGGCTTTACGACAAGCTGTCGGGCATGACCGGCACCGCCATGACCGAAGCCGAGGAGCTCCACAAGATCTACCAGCTCGAGGTGGTCGCCGTGCCGACCCATCAAGAGATGATCCGCGAGGACTTCTCGGACCTCGTCTTCCGTGACGAGAAGGCAAAATTCAACGCCCTGATCGACGAGATCGTCGAGATGCAGGAGATCGGCCGGCCCGTCCTGGTCGGCACGATCACCGTCGAGAAGTCGGAGATGCTCGCGACGATGCTCAAGCGCCGGGGCGTCCGCCACGAGGTCCTCAACGCCAAGTTCCACGAGAAGGAGTCGGGCATCGTCGCCCAGGCCGGTCGAACCGGCGCGGTGACCATCGCCACCAACATGGCCGGCCGCGGGACGGACATCATGCTCGGCGGCAACCCGGCCGGTCTTGCCTCCGAGAATCTCCACAAGCGCGGCCTCAACCCGGCCGAGGTGGACAAGGAAACCTATGCGGCCGCGCTGGCCGAGGCCAAGTCGATCACGGAGGAGGACCACCAGCGCGTCGACGGCGTCGGCGGCCTGCACATCCTCGGCACCGAGCGGCACGACTCGCGCCGGATCGACAACCAGCTCCGCGGCCGGGCCGGCCGCCAGGGTGACCCCGGCTCATCGCGCTTCTACCTGTCCCTCGAGGACGACCTGATGAAGCGCTTTGCCAGTGAGCGGGTGACCGGGCTGATGGAACGGTTGGGGCTCGAGGAGGACGTGGCCATCGAGTCGCGGCTGGTGTCGCGCACGATCGAGTCCGCCCAGAGCCGCGTCGAGGGCTTCAACTTCGACATTCGCAAAAGGGTCGTCGAATTCGACGACGTGATCAACAAGCAACGCGAGACGATCTACGCCGAGCGCGACAAGGTGCTCCACAACGAAGACCTGACTGAAACGGTCCAGGCCTTCCTCGACGAGGAGGTCGACGCATTGGCCGAGACCCACCTCGTGGGCGACGATCCCAACGATTGGAACCTCGACGGCCTCTCACCTGCGCTGGTGGCCATGGGCCTGTCAGGCGAGGGCACGTCGGCCGATGGGCTCTGGGACGTCGGCAGCCGCGAGGCGATCGCCGAACACATCCGCAAGCTGGCGGACGACCGGCTCGAGGCCCGTATCGCCGAGGTCGGCGAGGCAGACTGGTCCACGGTCGAGCGGCTAGTGCTGATCCGCACCATCGACTCCCTATGGGTGGAGCATCTCACCGAGCTGGACGACATGCGGCGGGGCATCGGGCTGCGCGGGTACGCCCAGCAGGACCCGCTCAACGAGTTCCGGCGCGAGGCATTCCGGCTCTACGAGGAGCTGCGTGGCCTGATCCGCCACGGCGTGGCCTCCACGATCTTCCGGGTCACGGTCACTCGCGGGCCCGGACCGTCGGGCAACGGCGCAGACCCGGCCGTCTCAGCCTCACTGGCGCGCGGGGCCGCGGCATTGCGCAGCGGAGCCGCGGCTGGCGCGATGACGACGGCATCGAGCGGCGGTCAGCCGGTGGCGGTCGCGGCCGCTGCCGCGGGATCGGCCGTCCTGCGCAGGGGCCCGAGCGCGGCACCCGTCGCGCGGCCGATTCGCGAATCGCTGGGCGACGAGGTCCTTTCGGGCCTCGGTGGGAACGGCGCCGGAAGCGGCCCGCGGCCCGGGTACAGGCCCAGTGGGGAGCGGATCGGGCGCAACGACCCGTGCTGGTGCGGCTCGGGTGTCAAGTACAAGAAGTGCCACGGTCGCTGAGCTGCACGAGGCGCGCCCGGCGGGGCGCCACGATCTCCTCCGGGATCCCGTGCGTCGCGACCTGATCCACGTGGCGGGGGCCGTCTGCCTGGGCATCGCCCTGGCCGGGGGCTATGCCACCTACCGGATCTGGGCGCAGGGCCAGCGTGATGAAGAGCGGCCGGCGGACGCCATCGTGGTCATGGGGGCGGCCCAATACAACGGACGACCGTCGAGGGTGTTTGCCGCGCGTCTGGATCATGCCGTCGCCCTCTACTTCGCCGGTGTCGCGCCACGCCTGGTGGTGACGGGTGGCAAGGCCGAGGGCGATCGCACGACGGAGGCCGCCGCCGGCCGCGCCCTCGCCATCGAGCTCGGCGTCCCGCCCGAGGACATCATGGTCGAGGATCGCAGCCGGACCACGCTCGAGTCGATCCGTGCCGTGGCCGCCCTGCTCGCCGCCAACGATGCCCGCAGCGCCGTCTTCGTGTCCGACCGCCCGCACATGCTGCGTGTCCTGCGGATGGCGGCGGATGAGGGCATCACCGCCTGGGGCTCGCCGACACGGACCAGCCCGATCGAAGGAGACCTCCCCGGGCAGCTGGATGCCACGGTGCACGAGCTGGGGGCGTTGGCCTACTACTTCCTCACCGGCGGGTCGTCCTGAGGCGGTACTTCCACGGAATCAACGCCGCAAAACCCGATTTCCCTCTTGGCGATAGGGGATTGGCCCCGTATACTGGGCCAAAACCCGCCGTTCTGGGCCGCCAGAGCCCCCGGCACCGTCCGCGCCCAAGCCCCCGTTCACCCTGCCCCCGCACCAGAGAGAGGGAGTCCGTGAAGCAGGCCGAGGAAGCGTCGTTCGTCGATCTCATCGCCTGCGAGCGTGACTGCCGGACCTGCAGCTATGCCGCGGCGCTCGATTGCGATGGCAACTGCGGCGTCTGCCCCCACAACGGCTACTGTCCCTGCGTGAACCCCGTCGTCGCCCGAAGCAAGACGGCGCTGCGGCTGATCGAGCTGCGGCCAATCCTGCTCCAGGATCTGCGGGTCCGGAACTAAGGTGGACGCGTCCGCCATCCGCGACCTGGCTGAACGGATCCGGTCGACCTCGGGGCATCTTTGACCTCAAGGCCAAGGCCGCTCGAGTCGCAGAACTCGAGGCGCTGACCCAGGACCCGGGCTTCTGGGAGGATGGCCGCGGCGCCCAGAACGTCCTGCGCGAGGCAGATGGGTTGCGCGCCGAACTGACCACATGGGGCGAGCTGAGCGCCCGAGCCGACGACCTGCTGGCCGCGGTCGAATTGCTCTCCGAGACTTCCGACGCCGATCTCGAGGCGGAGCTCGAACGCGATGCGGCGGCGCTCGAGACCGACTATTCGCGCGAACGGACCGCGTTGCTCTTCTCCGGTGAGTACGACGACCGGCCGGCGCTGCTGTCGATCAGCGCCGGTGCCGGCGGTACCGAGGCGACCGACTGGACCGAGATGCTCCTGCGGATGTACCTGCGCTGGGCCGAGCGCCACCGCTTCCCGACCGAGATCCTCGACCAACAGGAAGGGGAGCAGGCCGGGCTCAAGAGCGTGACCGTCGCCGTGAACGGCCGACGGGCGTACGGCTGGCTGCGTGCCGAGCGCGGCGTTCACCGCCTGGTCCGGATCAGCCCGTTCGACTCGCAGAACCGGCGGCAGACCACCTTCGCGCTCGTCGAGGTCCTCCCGGAGGCCGACGAGGACGTCGAGATCGAGCTCGACTGGGACCAGATCCGGGTCGACACCTTCCGTTCGCAGGGTGCCGGCGGCCAGCACGTCAACAAGACCGACTCGGCGGTCCGGCTGACCCACCTACCCAGCGGGATCGTCGCCCAGAGCCAGAACGAGCGCTCGCAGACCCAGAACAAGGAGCTGGCGATCAAGGTCCTCAAAGCCCGCCTCCTGGAGCAGGCGCTCGAGGAGAAGGAGGCCGCCGTCCGCAAGCTCAAGGGCGAGCACGTCGAGGCCGGCTGGGGAAACCAGATCCGCAGCTACGTCCTTCATCCGTACCAGATGGTCAAGGACCTGCGGACGAACTACGAGACCGGCAATACGTCCGCCGTGCTGGACGGGGATCTGGATGCGTTCATGCAGGCGGAGCTGGAACGGGGCCTGGGCGACGAGGCGGTCGCCTCGTGAGCGTGGCGGCTCGGGCGGCGGCGCGGGTCGACGAACTGACCTATCGACCGGTTCGAACCGACGAGATCGAGGCCTGTGCCGGTATCTGGTGGACCGCGATCAACGACTACGTCGTCCGCCTGGGCCAGGACGAGATCCCGCCCGAGATGAACCCGATCATCCGGCTGTTCACCCACCTCCAATCGACCGATCCGGAGCGCTTCATCGTCGCGACCCAGCCGGCCGCGGCGGGCGCAGCCGGTGACGGCGACGCCGACGCGGATGCGGCTGCCGAACGGGTCGTCGCCTTCGCGTCGGCGATCTCGCGCGAGCGGCTCTGGTACCTGTCCATGCTGTTCGTGCTGCCCGAGCTCCAGGGCGCCGGCGTCGGTCGCCAGCTGCTTGCGCGCGTCCTCCCTGGCGACGACGGCACGGCCCGCGCGACCGCCACGGACAGCGCCCAGCCGGTCTCGAACGGGATCTACGCCTCGTACGGCATCGCGCCGCGGATGCCGCTGCTCAATCTGTCGGGGCTGCCGGATCGTCCCGAGGCGTTCGGGGCGCTTCCATCGGGGATCGTCCCGGTCGCATTCGACACCATCGCCGCCGGGCCGCCCGGCGGACCGGGCCACCGCAAGCTGGTCGCGGCTGTCGACGCCCTGGATCGTGAGCTGCTCGGCGCCGGCCACCCGATGGACCATCGCTTCCTCCGGACCGAGCGCCGTTGGGGTTGGCTCTACCACGGTCCCGACGGGACGCCGCTCGGGTACGGCTATGCCGGCGAGGCCGGCCGGCTCGGGCCGGTCGCGGCCCGCGACGAGGCGCTGGTGGCGCCGATCCTTGGGCACCTGGTTTCGGTGGTCGTGCCGCGAGGAGCCTTCGCGACGTGGATCGGGGGTGCGGCGGATCGCGCGCTGGTGGCGGCCCTGGGAGCCGGGTTCCGACTCGATCGCTTCCCGGTCCTTCTCTGCTGGGACCGTCCGTTCGCTGACTTCTCGAGGTACCTGCCGATCTCGCCGGGTCTGCTCTGAGCCCGGATCCGCCGACGTGACGGATCGGCTCGAGTTCGTCCGTTTGCCGGTCCGTCTGGCCCGGTGGTAGCCTCACCCTCGACGTGGCTCCCCCTGCCGTGCCCGCGGACGGAGTCCAACCGGTGCCGCCGATCGGCGGACGGACGATCCAGGCCTCGACCGCGGAGCCCAACTTGATCACAGCCACACCACCGAGCACGACCCGTTCCATCCGAAGCCGGGTCCTCGGACGGAGCCAGGACCAGGCATCGCCGGAACGCCCGCTGCTCGTCCTCCACGACGTCACGATGCGCTACCCGAACGGGAAGCTGGCGCTGCGCGACGTCGACCTCGTGATTCCCGAGGGCGACTTCGTCTTCCTGGTCGGGCCGTCCGGTGCGGGCAAGTCGACCCTGATCAAGCTGCTGATCCGCGACGAGGTGGCGACCCGTGGCGAGGTCGTGCTCGACGGCCAGGACCTCGCCCACCTGCCGCGCCGTCAGGTGCCGCGGATCCGGCGCAAGATCGGAATCGTCTTCCAGGACTTCAAACTGCTGCCGTCCAAGTCGGTCTGGGAGAACGTGGCCTTCGCCCTCGAGGTGACCGGCACGCCACGCGGCCGCATCGGGCCGGCGGTCGACCGCGTCCTCGCCCTGGTCGGTCTGACCGACCAGGCCCAGCAGGTTCCCTCGCAACTGTCCGGCGGCGAGCAGCAGCGCACGGCGATCGCCCGGGCACTCGTCCACGATCCACGCTTGATCATCGCCGATGAGCCGACCGGCAACCTGGACCCGCTCATCAGCTGGGAGATCCTGCAGCTGCTGCTTCGGATCAACGAGCTGGGCGTCACGGTCATGATGGCGACCCACAACGCCGAGGTCGTGACCGCCCTCCGCCGGCGCGTCGTGGCGCTCGAGGAGGGCTGGGTCATCCGCGACGAGGTCGGTGGCGCCTACCACCGTGAGGACTGAGCGGTGCTCTCGTTCGTCCTGTTCAGCCTGAGCCGCGCCTGGCAGGGTTTCTGGCGGAACGCGGTCATGAGCCTGGCAGCCACGGCCACGATGGGCCTGATGCTCCTGATGCTGGCCGGTTTCTGGATCATCCAGACCGGCCTGCTGGCGGGACTTCAGTTCACCGAGCAAAAGGTGGAGGTCGTCGGCTACCTGCAACCAAACGCCCAGGCCAACCAGATCGAAGTCCTGCAGAGCCGGCTGGAGGCGATGCCCGAGGTGGCGTCCGTGGCGTACATCGATCGCGACATCGCGCTCGCGCGCTTCCGCGCATCCATGACGGCTCAGGGCCGCGAGGATCTGACCCGCTATCTGGACTCGAATCCGCTCTACGCCAGCCTGGAGGTCAAGCTCGTCGACCCGAGCAACGTCCGGGCCGTCGGCGACGCCATGCGCGCCGACCCGAACATTCGCAACGTCATCAATATCGAGGACCTGGTCGATCGAGTGCTGACCGTGACCAACATCCTGCGCACGGCCGGGACGGTCGTGCTGGTTGTCGTCGGGATCATCGTCCTGTTCATCATCGTCAACACGATTCGCCTCGCCGTCGTCGCTCGGGCCGAAGAGATCGAGATCATGCGCCTGGTCGGCGCCTCGGACGCATTCATTCGCTGGCCGTTCGTGTTCGAGGGCGCGTTCGTCGGGCTGCTTGGCGCGCTGCTGGCCCTGGGCGTGCTGGCCGCCGTGGCCGACCCGATCAGCGGCTTCATGGTCGACTTTTTCCGAGTCCTGCCACTCCAGTTCGGATCGCTCACGCGTGACCTGGTGGTGCTCGTCCTGGGCGCCGGGGTCGGGCTCGGGGTTCTGGGTTCGTGGCTGTCCGTCCGAACCTACCTGATCCGCTGATCGGGACGGCGCTCGGGCGCACCGGATCGGCGCGGGCGGGGGGTTAATAGCGGGCTCGGAACGCGTCGTTTGCGAGTACCCTTATCGCCGTTTCCCTCGAGCGAGCCGCCGCACGCCGTCACAGCGGTCACCATCCGTCCACGCTCGTCCGACCAGGTCCACACCCATGCACACAGCCGACCCCGATCCCGTCCTGAGTCTCGATGTGCCCATGACGGCGGTGTCGCCGCCGGCGCCCCTGGCCGGACGTCGCCTCCGGGCCTTGCCGCTGGCGATCGCCGTCGTCGCCGTCCTGGGCGGTTCGGCGCTGTTCATGTCCGGCTACTCGATGGGTCGCCAGTCGGCCGTCCAGCCCGGCACGCCCGCCTTCGAGGAAGGTGCGTTCGAGCCGTTCTGGGACACCTACGACACGATCAACGAGCGATACGCCGGCGGCGAGGTCGACCGCGAGACCCTGATCCACGGCGCGATCCGGGGCATGATCGAGTCCCTGGGTGACCCGTACTCGTCGTACCTGACCTCGGACGAATATCGCCGCAGCCTGCAGGGGATCAGCGGGCAGTTCGAGGGGATCGGGGCCGAGATCGCGACCCAGGCGCCCGACGGGTCCCAGGGCTGTGCCCCGCTCGGTCCCGACTGCCGGCTGGTCATCGTCAGCCCGCTGGCCGGCTCACCCGCTGAACTGGCGGGGCTGCTCGCCGGCGACCTGGTGCTGGAGGCCGACAGCGTCTCGCTCGACGGCCTGAGCGTCGACGGCGCACGCGACAAGATTCGAGGGCCGAAGGGCTCGGTCGTGACCTTGACGATCGTGCGTGCCGGGGGCAAGCCGTTCGAGCTGGCCATCACCCGCGACATCGTCCAGTCAAGGGAAGTCGAGAGCAGGGCGCTCGCCGGCGGGGCGGTCGGGTACGTCCAGCTGAAGGGATTCTCCGACGCGGCGGCGGACCAGCTCGAGGAGGCGCTGGTCGCCCATATCGACGCCGGCCGCACGAAGCTGATCCTCGATCTTCGCGGCGATCCCGGCGGGTACGTCACGGCGGCTCGCACCATCGCCAGCCAGTTCATCGGTTCGGGCGTCATCTTCTGGGAGCAGAACGCCTCTGGCCGGCAGGTCGCCACGGAGGCGCTCCCCGGTGGCATGGCGACCGATCCGGAGCTGCGGATCGTCTGCCTGATCGACGGCGGCAGCGCGTCCGCCAGCGAGATCGTGGCCGGCGCTCTCCAGGACTCGGCCCGTGCGACGCTCGTCGGTCAGACCTCCTTCGGCAAGGGCACGGTCCAGCAGTGGCAGGAGCTGTCGGGCGAGGGCGGCGCCTTTCGGCTCACGATCGCCCGCTGGCTGACGCCCGACAAGCGGTGGATCCACGACGTCGGCCTCACCCCGGACGTGGTGGTCACGCTTCCCGACCCCCTCCCGGCCGGTGCCGACCCGACCCTCGACAAGGCGCTCGAGATCCTCGACGCAGCGGCGATGGTACCGAGCATGCGGGCCGCTGCCTGACGAGGTTGCGGGCGGCTGCCTGACCGGGCGATGGGACTGAGCACACGCTCTTGCGCTGCATCTGCGCATCGGGTACGGTTCCCCGGAACGAAAGGAGGTGGTGTGCAGTGATCGACAGTACGCGTAGCTGCACCACCTCGCAGGAGATGGCCGTCTAGTCGGACACCCTGTGGGTGGGTGAGCAACTCGGACGCC
Source organism: Candidatus Limnocylindrales bacterium (assembly GCA_030647575.1). Taxonomy (GTDB): domain Bacteria; phylum Chloroflexota; class Limnocylindria; order Limnocylindrales; family CSP1-4; genus SPCO01. The sequence goes on from JAUSJS010000011.1 coordinate 24,626, forward strand.
GGCCCGCATCGGGCCGGCGTTCGTGCGCTCAAAGGAGTGCCCGATGCGCGACGAGGTAACCGTCGCCCTCAACCGAAGAGCCCGCCACGAGTTCACGATCGACGAGACCTTCGAGGCCGGCATCGTTCTGACCGGCACGGAGATCAAGTCGATCCGGGCCGGAAAGGCAAACCTGTCCGACGCCTACGCCCGCATCGAGCGCGGCGAGGCGTGGTTGGTCGGCGCCCACATCGCGCCGTTCGAGGGTGGCAACCGCTACAACCACGAGCCGAAGCGGACGCGCAAGCTCCTCCTCCGCCGCTCGGAGATCGACGAGCTGCTAGGGCGAACGAAGTCGAAGGGCCAGACGATCGTACCGCTCCGGCTCTACATCAGCCCGCGCGGTCGGGCCAAGATCGAGCTCGCCCTGGCGCGCGGCAAGCAACTCCACGATCGCCGGCGCGATATCGCCGATCGGGACGCCCGGCGCGACGTCGCCCGCGAGCTGGCCGACGCGCAGCGCGGGCGCTAGACCATGCCGGGCCTGGGCGCGCCGGGTTCGAGGCCGGCGCTCCGGCTCGGCCCGCGGATCGAAGCGGTGGACGCCCATGCGGCCGGAGAGCCCGGGCGAGTCATCGTGGCTGGGGTCGAGGACGTCCCGGGTGCCACGATGTTCGACAAGATGGCCTGGCTCCGGGCCAACCGCGACGACCTGCGCCTGCGGATGCTCCGTGAGCCGCGCGGGTACCCGGCGGCAAACTGCAACCTGATCCTGCCACCGACCGACCCGGCCGCCGATGCCGGCTACGTGATCATGGAGCAAGTCGAGTACCCGGGCATGTCGGGGACGAACACCATGTGCGTCGTGACCGTCCTGCTCGAGACCGGGATGGTGCCGATGACCGAACCCGTCACCGAGCTGACGCTCGAGTCACCGGCGGGGCTGATCCGGGTCACGGCCGACTGCGCGGGCGGCAAGGTGCTCGGCGTGACCTTCCGCAATGTGCCGGCCTTCGCGACGCATCTCGAGTCACCGGTGGAGGTGCCCCAGCTCGGGACCGTCACGGTCGATGTCGCCTACGGCGGGATGTTCTACGTGATCGCCAACGCCGAGCGTTTCGGGCTGCGGCTCACACCGGACGAAGGTGGCGACATCGTACGGGTCAGCGAGATGATCAAGGCGGCCGCGGCCGAGCAGCTGCCGGTCGTCCATCCGGAGCAGCCCGGGTTCGCCGGGATCACGATCGCCCAGCTGTCCGGACCTGCGCATGATCCAGCCAACGACCAGCGCAACGTCGTGACCGTCTCGACCGGCAAGCTGGACTGGGAGCGTCCGGCGACCTGGACCGGCGCGATCGACCGTTCGCCATGCGGGACGGGGACGTCGGCGAGGATGGCCGTCCTCCACGCGAAGGGACAACTCAGCGTGGGCGACACGTTCCGCCACGAGGGGATCCTGGGGACGGTCTTCACCGGCCGGGTCCTGGAGGAAACGGCGGTGGGTCCGTACCAGGCGATCGTGCCGTCGATCACCGGCCAGGCGTGGATCACCGGATTCGCGTCCTACGTCGTGGACCCGACGGATCCGTTCCCGGAGGGCTTCACGGTCGGGGACATCTGGTAGCGGAGTCCGGGCCCCGCCGCAGGGTGACGCGGCCTACCGAAGCCAGTACCGCCGGTTCATGGGCACCGCATCGATCGGCTCGACCTCGAGCGGGCGGCCGGCCAGGGTGACCCGGCCGTCCACGGGATCGATCTCGATCGGCGCGGTGGCACGGTTACGTGCGAAGTCGGCGCGAGTGAGGCCTCGTGTCATCCGCACCGGCACGAGCGCCCGGCCCATGGCGGCGAGCCGCTTGGCTACCGCGCGATCCGAGACCGCCCGCTGCGACACGAAGGTCATCGACACGCTCGCCGCCGCCCGTCCCGAGCCGCCCCAATCTGCCCGGTAGCGCGTCGGCTCCGCGCGCTCAACCGATGCGTTGCCATCGCCGAGCGGCGCCCAGGCCTGGAGGCCGCCTTTCAGCACAAGCTCCGGCTTCACGCCGAAGAAGGTCGGCTTCCACAGGACGATGTCGGCGAGCCGGCCCGGCGCCAACGAGCCGACGTGTCCCGAGACTCCGTGCGCGATGGCCGGCTCGATGGTGACCTTGGCCAGGTAGCGCAGCACGCGATCCGTCGAGTCGAATGGGTCGTCAGGGTCGGTCGGTAGTCCCAGGTGGCGCGCACCCGCCGCCGAAGCCCGCCACGCTCGCATGACGTGCGCGAGCTGGATCGTTCGGCGGACCGTCTCCATGATCCGACCCATCCCCTGCGAGTCGGAGTTGACGATACCGATGGCGCCCAGCTCGTGGAGCGGCCCTTCGGCAGCCATCGTCGCCGGGTGGACCCGCTCACGAACGAGCTCGACGTCGCCCGGGACGGCGAAGGACGCCCCATGGTTGAGCACGATCATCGGCACAGCCTCGGCGGCGGCGTTGACCCCAAATGGGATCGTCGGCGTGGTCGACGAGCACAGGATGTTCGCCTCGCGCACCAGCCCGAGCAGGTCCGGCACGTGGCCGCCGCCGGTGCCCTCCACGTGGTAGGCGTGGACCGTCCGCCCGGCGATCGCGGCAATCGTGTCCTCGAGCTCGGCCGACTCGTGGAGGCCGTCCGTGTGCAGCGAGACGGTCACGTCGTGGGCGTCGGCGAAGCGCAGAACATGGTCAATCAGCTCGGGATACGCGCCGTAGTCCTCGTGGATCTTGAAGCCGCAGGCGCCCGCTTCGAGGAGCGCCTCCAGCGGGCCGTCGTCCTCGAGTCGGGCACCGGCCTGCAGTCCGACGTTGACTGGCCACTCGGCCAGACCCAGCAGCGTCCGTTCCATCTCCCAGGGCGGCTCCTCGAATCCAGCCGTGATCAGGGTCGTGACCCCAGCCGCGAGCGCCCCCGGCACGAGCGCCGGGCTGATCGCATGGACGTGGCTGTCGATGGCACCCGGCGTGGCGATCAGGCCGTAGCCCATGATCGGCTTGGTGTGGGGTCCAATCGCCAGCTCGATCCCGTCGCTGATCGCGCCGTTGCCGGCGCGACCGACGCCCACGATGCGCCCGTCCTTGATGCCGATGTCCGCCTTGACCGCGCCGATGACCGGATCGAGCACGAGCGCGCCGGCGATGACCGCGTCAAGCTCCGAAGGACCGGGTCGACCCTGGGCGGCGCGCGGGCGGATCGTCTTGGCGTAGCCCCAGATCGGTTCGTCGCCGGGCGCCTGGCGGTCCTCGGCGACACGGATCCAGAGGTCGGTGTCGGCGAGCCGAACGCGATCTCCGGTGCTCGGGCCGTAGCGGGCGAGGCGCTCGTCCGGGTAGAGACGGCTCACGGGTTGCCCTCGGCAGCCGTGCCGGCCGCGCCGGCCGGGCCGCCCTCGCCACCTTCGCCGCCGAAGCGGACCAGGCGAACCGTTCGCATCTCCCCGCGCGCCCAGCGCTCGGAGGCGCCCGCAGGCAGGTCCAGGCGGAAGCCGCGGGCCGCCTCGCGATCGAAAACGAGCCGAGCGTTCACCCGATCGAACGGGTAGTGCGACGAGACCCGGATCGCCCGACGCGATTCGCTGCGGACGGTCAGCTCGAGCGTCTCGCGAGTCGGCGGCTCGGGGCGGGCAGCTTCCGGCTCGGCCGGCCGGATCGCACCTGGGCCGCCCGCCTCGAGCGCGCGATCGCCGCTTCCCAATGGGTCGAGCAGGACGATGAGCCGCGTCCCGTCGTCCATGAGCACCTCGAGTCGCACCTCGTCCACGAGCTCGCGAACGCCCGGCAGGACCTGCGCGGGCGCCACCGCCGTCCGCCCGGCCGCCTCCACATCGGCGTAGCCTGCACCGGCCCGCGCAGCCTCGAGCATCGCATCGCAGATCAGGGCGGTCGCCTCCGGCGCGTTCAGCAACAACCCGCGGTCGCGCTGCCGCCGGGCGAGCTCGGCAGCGCTGAAAATGAGGAGCCGGTCCTCCTCCCACGATGTCAGGCGCATGCCCGCATCGTAGCGACGTGCGGACCGGCCCGATTGAGGTCCGCGGCGCCGCGGCCCGAGGCGTACCGACCATCCCGATCTGACCGGACGAGATCACCCCGCAGCTTTGGCCGCGGCTGGGACGCCGGCCTCCGACCGTGCCCGCTGCGCGGCCCACCAGAACAGCGCAACGCCGGTCCCCGAAGCCGCCGCGCACAGCAGCAGGCCGGTGGTGACGTTCACGATCCCGAATTGGACCAGCGCGCTCATGAAGAACGGTGCGACCAGTCCCCGGGCGCCCGTGATCGCGTTCCAGCCGCTCATCGCCGCGGCACGTGAAGCGAGTGGCGTGTGGTCGCTGATCACACCGGCGACCCCGATTTCAATCGACGAGTTGCTCACGCCGATGGCCAGAGCCGCGATCAGCAGCACCGCGAGACCCGGCGCGACGGCGTAGGCGATCAATCCGGCGAGACCGATGAGGCTGCCGTAGCGCATCGCGGCGAGCGCGTCGAAGCGGTCGGCCACGGCGCCCCAGGCCAGGAACGAGACCGTCGTCGCGGCCGCGCCCATGACAGCGATCACGCCGACGTCCGAGAGGGACAGATCGAGCCGGTCGACGTAGACCAGGGCGAAGAGCGGGCCCGCGGCGATGAACCCGCCACCGAAAAAACCCTGGGCGAGGGCGACCCGCTGGAGCATCGGCCGGGCGCGCATTGCGCGGATCGACTCACGGGCCGAGTAGGCGAGTGGCGCCGCCGACGCCGAGGCCCGAAACCCGGCGTAGGCAAGGGCGCACACCGCGCCGACCAACCCGGCCAGGGCCACGGCGGTCGGGCC
>JAUSJS010000014.1 GCA_030647575.1 Candidatus Limnocylindrales bacterium
GGAAGCCCAGGATCGATTCGACGCCGGCCTGGTACATCCAGCCGGCGGATCCCGTGTACCAGGTCCACCCACCGCGACCGACATGGGGTGGCTCCGAGTAGACGTCCGCCGCCATGACGTAGGGCTCCACCTTGTAGCGATGAACGCCGGCCCTCGTGCTCGCATGGTTGATCGGATTCAGAATCGAGAACAACTCGCCGGCCTTGTCGCCGTCACCGAGAGCCGCAAACGCCAGCACCGACCAGATCGCTCCGTGGGTGTACTGGCCGCCGTTCTCTCGAACGCCCGGCAGGTAGCCCCTGACGTAGCCCGGATCGACATCGGTATGCGCGAACGGCGGCGTGAACAGCAGGACCAGGCCGTCGCCACGCCGAACGAGATACTCCTCGACGGCGGCCATGGCACGCAGCGCGTGGGGAGGATTGGCGGCCCCGGACAGGACGCTCCACGACTGGGCGATCGAGTCGATCCGGCATTCGGCGTTGATTGCGGATCCGAGGGGTGTGCCGTCGTCGAAGAACGCCCGGCGATACCAGTCGCCATCCCAGCCGTGGCGCGCGAGCGCCCGCCGGAGACCGTTCATCTTTGTGCGCCAGCGGTCGGCGCGAGGGTGCTCGCCGCGAGCGTCGGCGATCGGCGCGAGCGCGGCCAGCACGGAATGCAGGAACCAGCCAAGCCAGACGCTTTCGCCACGGCCCTCGTGGCCCACCCGGTTCATGCCGTCGTTCCAGTCGCCCGATCCGATCAGCGGCAGCCCGTGCGAGCCGACGGCCAGGCTGACGTCGATCGCCCGGGCGCAATGCTCGAAGAGGGAGGCCGCCTCCCAGGAGCGATCGGGCTGGAAGTATGCGTCGACCTGGTCGACCCGAAGCTCGGGCCCCTCGATGAACGGGACCATCTCGTCGAGAATGCCCGTGTCTCCGGTGACCGCGAGGTAGCGGTCGACCGCGTAGGGCAACCAGAGCCGATCGTCTGAGATCCGGGTCCGGACGCCCCGACCGGTTGGGGGATGCCACCAGTGCTGGACGTCGCCGGCGGGGAACTGTTGCGCTGCGGCGCGCAGCAGATGTTCTCGGACCAGTCCCCGCTTCGAGATCGTGAGGGCGATGACGTCCTGGAGCTGGTCGCGGAAGCCATACGCGCCGCCGGCCTGGTAGAAGGCGGTCCGGGCCCACAGGCGACAGGCCTGCGCCTGGTAGAGCAGCCAGCTGTTGAGCAGGATATCCATCGATCGGTCCGGGGTCCGGACCCTGATCGTGCCCAACGCCTCGCCCCAATAGGTCGCAACGTCCCGCAGCGTGGCCGCCTGATCGAGTGCGCGCCCATGCCGGATCAGATCGGCCGCTCCTGTGGCGGTGTCCGCTTCGCCGAGCAGGACGCGGACCTCGGTCCGCTCGCCGGCGGACAGCTCGAAGCTCGTCTGCAGCGCGGCGCATGGGTCCAGGCCGGCGCCGCTGACTGCCGCCAGACGATGCCCCCGCTCGAGGCCGGCGGGTCGGTCGGGCGCGCCGTTGCGCCCGAGGAACTCGGTGCGATCCGCGGTCCACGCGACCTGTCGCCCGCCAAGATCCAGGAACGCGACCCGGCCGCCGAAATCGGGATTCCAGGGGTTGCGCACGAGGAGCGCGTGCGTCTCGGGCTCGAGGCTGGTGACGATCGTCGAAGCCGCGGCGCCGCGGGAGGTGCCCATGGCCCACGCGGCGTAGGCGGTCACCGACAGGCGCCGTCGGCGGCCCGATCGGTTCTCGATCGTCAGCACGCCGATCTTCAATCGGTCGTCCAATGGAACGAACTGCACCAGCTCGAGCGCAATCCCGTCGCGCACGTGCTCGAAGCGGCTGTAGCCGGGACCGTGTCGCGCCACGTAGGTGGATCCCTCGGACCGGATCGGCAAAGCGGTCGGACCCCAGAGCTCGCCAGTCTCGTCGTCCCGGACGTAGATGGCCTCGCTCACCGGATCGGATACGGGGTCGTTCGACCACGGGGTGAGCTGATTCTCGCGGCTGTTCTCGGACCAGGTGTAGCCCGAACCCGACTCGGAGACCAGGAAGCCGAACGATGGATTGGCGATGACGTTCAGCCAGGGGGCCGGGGTCGACTGGCCCGGCCCAAGGATCGTGACGTACTCCCGTCCGTCGTTGGCGAATCCACCCAGCCCGTTGAAGAACTCCAGCTCCGGCCGTGGCGCGGCTTCCTCGTCCCGGGCCGACGCCGGTGCGGGCAGCGGCGGCAGCGCGGGGACGATCCGTTCCGGCCGCTCGAGTCTGATGACCTGGTCGGCAAGACTCCCGCGTCGGCTCAACAGGACCGCCCGAGCGGCCGTCAGGAGCAGCGTCCGGTCCTCGGTCGAGAGCTGATCGCCGCGCAGGATGTGCACGCGTCCATGGCCTTCATGGGCCTCATCGACGAGGATCGACTGGCTCGTCCGGACGACGGTTTCGAGCGCATCCTGGAGGCTCTGGGCATACGTTGCCCCGTGCTCGTTGAGGATGACCAGGTCCACGTCGAGCACCTTCAGGCGCCAGTACTCGTGGGCCCGCAGCAGCTGCCGGACGATCTCGAGATCCTCGGCTTCGTCGATCCGGACCAGGACGATCGGGAGGTCGCCGGAGATGCCGTGGGCCCACAGGCCGGGCGCTCCACGGTCGTTCAGGGCGAGAAGCCCGGGCGGCGGCCGAAGCGAAGGATCCGAGTAGAGGATCCGGTTCGCCAGGCGCTGGAAGAGGTGCGCCTCGTCCTGCTCGATGCCCAGGTGATGGAGCTGAACCTGCGCCTGGGTCCAGGCAAGGGTCGCGGCGCGCTCGAAGGCTGCCGACTCCCGGTACTTGTCGGCCAGATCCAGCACCTCATCCCGCGACTCGGCGACGACGGTGGAGAAGATTGCGTGGGCCGTCGCGCCAGGGGCAAGCCGGATCCGCAGCCGGAGGCTGAAGATCGGATCCAGGACCGGCCCGACCGTGTTGGAGAGGGGGCGCCCCTCGATCACTGCGGCGGGAGAGCGGACAGACCGGCCGCGACCGAGGAAGCGGGCGCGATCCGTTTCGTACTGGATCACCCCGGGGAGCTCTCCCTCGATCGCGGCGACGTGTGCTGCCCAGATCTGTCGCTCACCCGAGGATCTCGGACGACGCGTCGCCAGCAGCGCGTTCTGTTCAGGGGAGAATTCCGTCTGGACGAAGAGGTTCTGGAACCCCGCGTGGGCGACGTCGGCGGCCTGCGGCGCGAGCACAACCTCGGCGTACGAGGTCAGCTCGATTTCGCGCGTCTGCGAGCCCAGGTTGGTCAGCGACACACGGCGGATCTCGGCGTCGTGCTCGGCCGACACGACGATGGTCAGGCGCGTCGCGATCGGTCCGTCGCGGCGGAAGAGCTCAGCGTGGTCCTCCGAATACTCGACCTCATAGCTGTCGGCCTCCAACCCGCTGGGCTGATGTCCTGCCGACCAGACGGCGCCGCTGTGTCGATCGCGGAGGTAGAGATAACTGCCCCACGAGTCGCGGGTGACGTCCTCCCGCCAGCGAGTCACGGCGATGTCGCCCCAGCGGCTGTAGCCGGATCCCGCGGCCGTGACCATGACCGCATACCGCCCGTTCGACAGGAGGTGCGTTCGCGGGATCGCATCGTGCGGCGAGGTGAAGCGACGAAGGACGGGCGGCACGAGGTCGCGGACATCGGCTGCGCTCTTCACCTCCTCGGCCCGCGGCCGCGCGACCAGGACATCTCGCGGCATGCGCTCCTGGAGCAGCAGCTCCGTGGCCTTCACGATCGGGTCCGCATGGAAGCGCTCGACCATCGCCGATCCATTCAGGACGTTGCCGATGGCCACCAGCAGCATCCCCTGGTGGTGGGCCATGTAACTCATGACGATGGCGACTGCCGCTCCATCTGGAAGTCGCCGAGGCGTGTAATCGAGGGCCTCCCGAAAACCGAACTGGCCAGCCGCACCAGCCGCGCTCAATCGCTCGAAGTTCCGGACCGCCGCTTCAGGCTCGACCATCGCCGCCAGGCCGGTGGCGTAGGGCGCGATCACGAGATCCTCACTCAGCCCCCGCTTGAGGCCGAGACCAGGGATGCCGAAGCTCGAGTACTGGTAGATCTGCTCGACGTCGCGCGCGTTGAACGCCGACTCGGAGATCCCCCAAGGCACACCTCGCGTCGTCGCGTAGCTCATCTGACGCGCCACGACCAGGCGATAGGTCTGATCCATCAGGCTGAGCGGAAGCGCGCGCATCACCAGCGCAGGCATCAGGTATTCGAACATCGAACCCGACCATGAGATGAGGGCCGAGCCGCGTCCGACCGGCGTCAGCGCCCGCCCCAGCCGGAACCAGTGATCCGCCTCGACATCACCCTTGGCGACGGCGAGGAAGCTGGCCAGGCGAGCCTCGGAGGCGAGGAGGTCGTAGTAGCTGGGGTCCAGCGTCCCGTCCGTAACCCGAAAGCCGATCGAGAAGAGCTTTCTCGTCGGGTCGAAGAGGAAGCTGAAGTCCATCTCCCGAAAGAGTTGCTGGGCGTGGTCGGCGATCGCGTGGAGCCGTCGCTCGAGCGTGGCCACTGCCGGAGATCCCTGGACGCTGACGCCCGCCGGGGCGTCGAACAGTTCAGCGATCGTGGAATGCTTGCCATCCGAAGTCGGCAGGCACGCGATGTCTCGAAGGTGGCTGTCGACGGCCGACCCAGCGGCCTCCGCCCAGGTCACGAGCTCGCTATCGGGGCCATCCCCGCGCTCCGCCGTGAGCGCGGCGGCAACATCGGAGAGCGTCCAGGTATGGGCTGCCAGCTCGCCGAGTCGGGCGGTCCATGCCTCTCGCGAGCTGGGCGGCTGATCCCGCCATCTAGCCGGCTCGCCGAGAGCCTCGTCCAGCTGGCGCCGCGTCAATGTCTGGGTTCGTCGCTCGTCGCCGACGGCCGCGGCGGCTTGCCGGGTCAACTGGATGGCATCGTCGATACCGGCCAGGGCTGCCTCGATCGGGAGCGGCCGATCGAGCATCTCACGACAGGCATTCGACAGGGCCAGCAGGTGGCCCGCCAGGTTGCCGCTGTCGACCGACGACACGTAGGCCGGTTCGAGAGCCTGCAGCGTGCGCGTGTGATACCAGTTGTAAAGGTGGCCGCGATACCGCGCGAGCTTTCCGATCGAGGCAAGGGTCGTCTCGAGCCGCTCGACCATCTCGAGCGTGCCGATCCAGCCGAAATCACGGGCGGTCACGGTCGCCAGCAGATAGATCCCGATGTTCGTTGGCGATGTGCGGTGCGCAATGACCGGTTTCGGTTGTTCCTGGAAGTTGTCGGGTGGCAGTCCGTTGTCATCCGGTCCGACGAACGTTTCGAAGAACCGCCAGGTCCGGCGACCGATCAAGCGCAGCGCTTCGACATCGTCGGCAGAAAGCTGCCGACCTGCAGCTTCGGAGGGTGGCCGGCTGACCGACCGTGCGACGAGCGGCGAGAGCACCCAGAGGACGACGAACGGCTCGGCCAGCCAGGCGGCCTCGGGCTTCAGGACGAGGACCAGGATGCCGATCGAGATGGCGAGAACGACGCCGCCCGCCATCTGTCGATAGAAGCCCGACACGCTCTCGTCCACGTCGGCCTTTGCCTGGGCGGCCGTCGTCCATTCGAGGAGCTTGCGCCGGGTGACGTAGAGGCGAGTGACCGCTCGAAGGATGGCGTCGCCCATCAGCCACGCCTGGTGCGCAAGGAACGTCAAGCCGAGGCCGATGTGGGCCGCTGCCAGGCCGACATCAGCGCCCACGGCTCGCAGGTGGCTGCGCTTCGAGATGCCCTGGCGCTGTGGCAAGAGCCCGGCGACCACGGGCAGCAACGCGGGAACCATCGTCGAGGCGAGGACGAACCCGGTCCACAGTGGGGCGGAAACCGAGGGCACCGTCCAGGCCGCACAGAACGTCGCCAGGGCCAGCGGCGCAGAGAGGGTCCGGCGCAGGTTGTCGATCATCTTCCAGCGGCCGATGGCGGGGAGGGAGCCCCGGCTCCTCCGACCCTTCGAATCGCGGGCGCGCCCGACGATCCACGGCAGGAGCTGCCAATCTCCGCGCGCCCAGCGGTCCTGGCGGGCCGCGGCGACGAGATAGTGGGATGGGAACTCGTCGAACAGCTCGACATCGGTGACCAGGCCTGCGCGAGCGAAGATGCCCTCGAACAGGTCGTGGCTCAGGAGGGCGTTCTCGGGGGCCCGGTCGGCGATGGACGCCTCGAACGCCTCGAGGTCGTAAATGCCCTTGCCGGTATAACTACCCTCCCCGAAGAGGTCCTGGTAGACGTCGGAGACGGCCGAGGCGTAGGGATCGATGCCGGCTGCGCCGGAGTAAACGCGCTGGAAGACGGTTGCCTCATGCTCGGCCGGGAGCGTCGACGTGATCCGCGGTTGCAGGATGCCGTAGCCATGCACCACCCGGCCTGACGCCACGTCCAAGGTCGGCTGATTGAGCGGATGCGCGATCGTCCCGACCAATCGCGCGACGGCGCCTCTCGGCAACCTGGTGTCGGCATCGAGGGTGACCACGTAGCGGATACCGGCCGGCGGGATCGACGCGCGGGCGCCGGTGGTCAGGATGTCCGTCGGAGCTGTGCCAAGGAGCAGGGCGTTCAGTTCGTGGAGCTTGCCGCGCTTGCGCTCCCAGCCCATCCAGCAGGCCTCGGCCTCATTCCAGCGACGCTTCCGGTGGAAGATCAGGAAGCGGGCTCCCCCGCCCGGGGCTTCGCCGTGACGAATATTGAGGCGTTCGATTGCGGCGGCTGCCGTCGCCAGCAACGCATCGTCGCCGGGGGTGCTCTCGGCTGGGGCGTCGAGCCAGTCGGACAGCAGGGCAAATCGAAGGTCTCCGTCCGGATTGGCCAGGTAGTGGATCTCCAGCCCCGCGACCTGCTCCTCGACGTCGGCCGTGCCGGCCAGGAGGGTCGGCACGACGACCAGGGTCCGCAGCTCAGCCGGCACGCCGTCGGCCAGCTCGAGCCGCGGCAACGTTCTCGGGCCAAGTAGAGTGGCCACCCAACGATTGACCAGGGCAACGCCGAGGTCCGACGCCGGCCCGAGCGCGACGACGGCGACGAGGAGGAGACCGAGACTCGCGCCGCCCAATGGCGAGAGGAGCAACGGGACCGCCAGGACGAGAGCGGTGACGAGCGCAAGGCTTCCGAGATAGCCCGGCGTTGCTGCCTTGAGATAGGCCCGCCGGAGTCGGACCGCCAGGGGAAGCCGTACGTGGAGCTCGCGCTCGAGCGCCGGGCGACCGTCCGAGATCAGAAAGTAGCCAGGATCGCGCGCCGCGGGCGACGGCGCGGGTTCACCGGCTGCCGTCTCATCGCCTTCGCGCGAGCCCGCCGGCTGGCCGTCGGCCATGGCCGTGGCGGCCCGCGCGACCTCGACCTCGGTGCGACCTGAGCTACGGGCGAGCTCCTCGATCGCATGCCGGTATCGATCCCTCGTGGCGAAGTCCATCTGATCGAAGGCGCTTTCGGCACGCAGGGCCTCATCGACGAGGCTCACGCTCTCCACGAACTCAGCCCAATCGAACCAGGTGATCAGGCGCATGCTCGTGATCACGTTTCGGACGGTCACGTTCATCGAGGCCTGCCGCTGGTGCTCCCGGCGAACGGTCTCCTCGGCGGTGGTGCCCTGGGCGGCAAGGAGCTCTTCCAGCCACTGGAGTGCGGGCGTCACCGCCGGGTCCTGATCGCGCAGCCGCTGGAAGAGCTGGACCTTCCCCGCCGTCGGCAACGCCAGGCGTGAAAGGCGGCGAAGCGATGCGGCCGCCGTCTCCGGGCTCTCCTGGCCGAGGCCGAGCAGGCGGTCGGCGAGCTCATCTGCTCCCTGGCGCGCCGCTCGGCTGCGCACGATCTGCTCCGCCACGCGGCGCAGGTTTTCGACCAGGAGGATCCGCAGGCTGATGGCGATCGCCCATAGCTCGCCGATCGTCAACGGCTCGACCCGCTGGTATGCGGCAACCAGGCGACGCAGGCTCTCAGGGTCGAAGCGGCTGTCGGTGTGGGCGATGTAGGCCCAGGCCAAACCGAGGACTCGCGGGTATCCCTCGAGGTGACCTTCGGCGAGCTTCGGCAACTCGCGGTAGTAGTCCGTCGGCAGGTCGTCGCGGATCTCGCGCAGTTGCTCCTCGACGATATGGAAGTTGTCGACGAGCCACTCGGCGGC
>JAUSJS010000015.1 GCA_030647575.1 Candidatus Limnocylindrales bacterium
CGTAGCCGACCGTCTCACAGGACGCGGGATCACGCGCATCCCTCGAGGTCAGGACGGACTCACCTGATGGGCAGTCGCGCGCGCCGGGCGGCCGTCGGGTCCGCGCCGTCGAGCTCCACGAGCCCGTCACGGGCGAGCGCCTCGAGCGCCGCTGCGACCGCCGCCCGATCGTGCTCGCCGATCGGAGCGTCCAGCACGATCCATGCCCCGTCCTGGGCAGCCCGAAGTTGATCGACGATGCGACCGCGAAGCCATCGCGACGTCGTGGCGAAGGCCGGCGGCGCCTCGCGAGCAGCCGTAGCGGCCGGACCGGTCACACTGCGCGCGCCCGGAACAGGTCTCGCCCGGTTGCCGCCGGCGAGTTCGGCCGCGGCGAATCGGCACCATGCCTGTGCCGGGCAGCTCGCGCAATCCGGCCGTCCGGGCCGGCACGACGTCGCCCCGACGTCCATCAGCGCATGCGTCCAGGCGCCAGGCCGGTCGAGCGGGACGGCGGCGTCCGCCACCTTCTGGAGTGCCGTCGCGCCCAGAGCGGCGCTGTCGCCGGCCACGATCCGGCCGAGGACTCGGCGCACGTTGGTGTCGACCGCGCCGACCGGCATCCCGAACGCGAGCGCTGCCACGGCACGCGCGGTGTACGGGCCGACGCCCGGCAGTGCCTGGAGCGCGGCGAGATCGGCCGGCACCCGACCGCCGTGCACCTCGACGATCCGGCGCGCCGCCCGCCACAGGTTCAGCGCACGGCGGTTGTACCCGAGCCCCTGCCACGCACGCAGGACATCGGCCGGAGTGGCGGCGGCCAGCGCAGCCGCGGTCGGGAAGCGCTCCATGAACCGGATCCAGGTTTCCCCGGCTCGAGCTACCTGGGTCTGCTGTGCCATTGCCTCCGACACGAGAATCGCGTAGGGGTCCGTGGTGCCTCGGAACGGAAGGCTACGGCCACGCGAGCCATACCAGGCGAGGATCGCGTCGCGGAGCGCGGACGGGAACGGGCCGAGGTCGGGCACGGTCCTACGATATAGGACGGCGCGCGCAACGGAGGTGGCAATGCGTTTCGGCGCAGCATTTTGGATCAATCGGACCGGCTGGCCGGCACTCCGCGACGCCTGCCTGGCGGCTGAGCGAGCGGGCTGGGACTCGCTCTGGATCGACGACCACCTGCTGGCCGACGAGGGCGACCCGGCCGATCCGAAGCTCGAGGGCTGGGCGACACTTTCGGCCCTGGCCGTCCTGACCGAGCGCGTCAGGCTCGGACTTCTCGTCGGCGCCAACACGTTCCGGAACCCGGGCCTGACCGCCAAGCTCGCCACGACCCTGGATCACCTGTCGGGCGGTCGTGCGGTCCTCGGCCTGGGCGGCGGCTGGTTCAAGCGAGAGCACCACGCCTTCGGACTGGACTTCGGGTCCGGCTTCGGGGAGCGGCTGGACCGGCTCGATGAGGCGGTCGGGCTCATCCGTCGCCTTCTCGATGGCGAGACGGTGACGCACGCTGGCCGCTTCTATGGCATGAACGATGCGATCTGCATGCCTCGGCCGATCCAGGTGCGCCTCCCGATCCTGATCGGAGGGTCAGGCCCGACGAAGACCCTGCGAACGACCGCCCGATATGCCGACCTGTGGAACGGGTTCGGCACGCCGGAGCGGATCTCGTCGACGAGCGACGTCCTCCGCGAGCGCTGCGCCGAGATCGGCCGTCCGTTCGAGGCGATCGAGCGCACGGTCACGATTCACGCCGTCGTCCGCGACGACGCGGCCGCGGCACGGGAGGCCTGGGCCGAGACGGCCCAGGCCCACGGCATCGATGGCCGCGTCGGAGCCGAAAGCTCGGATCGCGAACTCTCGGTCGGTGGTCCGCCGCCGACCATCGCGGCGTATATCGACGAGTACGACGCGCTGGGCGTCGGGGAGGTCGTCTTCGTCTTCCGAGCGCCGTTCGACCTCGAGACGATCGAGCGCCTCGACGAGGTTCGCGGCGCGCTGGCCCAGACTCGCTGAACGCTGGCCCAGACTCGCTGAACCTTGCCCGCGCGCGCGACCTCGGCTCGGGTGGGACCGGGCGAGCCGCTCAGATCTTGAGCATCACGTGCTTGACGACCGTGTAGTCCTCGACCGCGTACATGCTCTGATCCTTGCCGTAGCCAGATTCCTTGAAGCCCCCGTGCGGCATCTCGGACACGAGCATGAAGTGGTCGTTGATCCAGACCGTTCCGAACTGGATCGCCTTGGCGACGCGCATCCCGCGACCGGCGTCCGCGGTCCACACCGACGCCGCCAGGCCGAACCGGACGTCATTCGCCCAGGCGATCGCCTGGTCCTCGTCGGTGAAGCGCTGGACGGTGACGACGGGCCCGAAGACCTCGTCTTGGACGATCTCGGACTTCTGGTCCGGGCCGGCGATGACCGTCGGCTCGTAGTAGGCGCCGGGGCGGTCCGGACGATGGCCGCCGGTCGTGATCTCGGCGCCGCCGCGAGCCCGATCGACCATTCCCTCGACCTTGTCGGCCTGGGCTCGGGCGATGAGCGAGCCCATCTCGATGTCGTCGCCCTCGGCAGGGTCGCCCCATTTGATCGATTTGACCTCGCTGGTAAGGTCGGCGACGAAGTTGTCGTAGATCTTCGGGCCGGCGATGACCCGGGTCGCGGCCGTGCAGTCCTGGCCGGCGTTCCAGTAGCCCCACAGCTTGATCGCTTCGGCCACGGCGGCCGGATCGGCATCGTCGAAGACGATGACCGGGGCCTTGCCGCCGAGCTCCAGGTGCAGCCGCTTGACCTTCTCCGCCGCGAGCCTGGCGATGTGCTTGCCGGTCTCCGTGTCACCCGTCACCGAGACCATCCCGACCTTCGGATGGCCCACCAGCGGGTCACCGATCGTGGCACCCGTGCCGGTGATGACGTTCAGCACGCCCGGAGGCAGGATCTCGGCCGCGATCTCGGCCAGCACCAGGGCGGTCAGCGGCGTCCGTATGGACGGCTTGAGGATGACGGTGTTGCCGGCTGCCAGGGCCGGGCCGATCTTCCAGCCGGCCATCATGAGTGGGTAGTTCCATGGCGCGATCGACGCGACCACGCCCACCGGTTCGCGGCGGATGAACGAGGTGTGGCCGGCCATGTACTCGTTGGCGGCCTTGCCCTCGAGCAGCCGGGCGGCGCCGGCGAAGAAGCGCAGGTTGTCCACCATGACCGGGATCTCGTCGATCGCGGCCGGGACCGGCTTGCCGGCGTTCTTCGACTCGAGCCGACCGAGCTCGTCCGCGCGGGCTTCGATGGCGTCGGCGAGCTTGAGCAGCGCCTGGCTGCGTTCCTGGGGGGTCGTCTTGCCCCACGTCTCGAACGCCTTCTCGGCGGCGTTCGCCGCGCGATCGACGTCCTCGGCGCCGGACGCCTGGACCATGGCGATGACCTTGCCGTCGGCCGGGTTCTCGACCTCGATCGTCTCGCCGGACGCCGAGTCGACCCACGCCCCATTGATGAACTGCTGGTACGTCTTGACGCGTTCGAGGACGTCGGTCACGGGGGCCTCCTTGGTGTCGGACAGTCAGGGCTCGACGAATCTCAGGTCATCCTACGCCGAACCGGAAGTCCGTCTCGCCACGCGGTCGGGATCAGGCGGACCGCGCGACGCGTTCGATCAGGTCCGCGGCGCGAACTGTTCCCGGGTTGGTCTGCAGGCGAGCCGAGACGGCCGCCAGGCGGCTCCTGAGCGCCTCGTCCGCGAGCAGCTCGTCGATGGCGTCGGTCAGCTCCTCGTCGCGGAAGTCATAGGTCGGCAGGCGCCGTCCGAACCCGGTTTCATCGATACGCTGGGCGTTGTCGACCTGGTCCCAGAAGAGCGGCAGCACGATCAGCGGCTTGCCGTGGTGGAAGCACTCGGTCACCGTATTGTTGCCGCCGTGGGTGATGACCAGGTCCACCTGGGGCAGGATCGCCGGCTGCGGCAGGAAGCCTTCCCCGGTCTGGTTGTCGTGGAGCGTGATCTGGTCGGCCAGCGGGCCCTTGGAGACGATCACCCGGTGCTCGGTGGTCGCGAGCAGATCCACCAGCCGCTGCATCAGGCCCACGTCGGCCGATCCGAGGCTGCCCAGTGAGAGATAGATCAGCGCCCCGTCCCGCTCGCGGAGGTGCTCGGGTAGCTCCCAGGTCGCCTCGGCCGCGCGCACCGATGATTCCAGGCGATGCCAGGTCGGCGCCAGGGGGCGTTGCCGCGCATAGTCGACCTCGGCCGGGTAGAGATACAGGTTGAGCCACGGCGACTCGGCGATGAAGTCGGGTCCCTGCGGGCCGTAGCGGAGGCCGGTCTCACCGTGGGCCCGGCAGAAGGCGTCGAAATCGCCCCAGAGGTCGAGGTGCGTGCGTTCGACCTCGGCGAGGAAAGCCGGCCAGTCACGCTGGTCGGCCGTCGTGAGGCCCGACGAGAACGGCGGCACGGCCGGGTCCTTGAGCTCGGCGGGGCTGCACGAGGCGATCCTGATCCACGGCCGGCCGGACGCGGCGAGCGCCGGGAAGGCGACCACGTTGTCCTCGACGATGGCGTCCGGGGCGAGCTCGTCGATGATCGCGGCGAGGCGCGTATCGACGTACTTCGCGCCCTCGATCAGGGCGCCCCAGGTCGGCGCGATGAACTCCTCGAGCTGGACGATCGTCGGCTTGCGGAAGACCGGTGCGGTGTCGCGGATGAAGTCGATCCAGAACTGGCCGGGCACCTCTTCGACCTCGGGCTTCGGGCCGAGACGCATCAGCCGCTCCTCGAACCCCTTCGCCTCGAGCGTCCCGGCAAAAGACTGCTCGACGACGAACACGACGCGGTGGCCTCGGGCCCGCAGAACCTGGCCGATCCCGACGCAGTTGTTGGTCGGTCCGAAGGCGCCCTCGGGAAAGAAGACGATCGTTCGCGCGTCGCTCACTCAGCTTCTCCGCGGGTCGTCGGTGGCGGGCGGAGGCCCGTCAGGCGCCGATCATGGCGGACCCGCCGGGCGCTCGCTCAGTGACTCTGCAGGATGGAACGGAGGCGCTGGAACTCGGCCTCGTCGATCTCGCCTTGCGCCAGGCGGGTGCGCAAGGCGTCCAAGGCCGGGTCCCGAGGCGGCGTCGTCGCGGGCATGAACCGGTGGAGCGTCCGGGCGATGAGCACGATCAGCGCGTAGAACAGCAGCACGATCACCAGCACGACCGCGATGGTGCCGAGCGGGGCGAAGAATTGACTGGGGTCGGGCATCTTTCTTCCTTTCCTGGCA
>JAUSJS010000025.1 GCA_030647575.1 Candidatus Limnocylindrales bacterium
GGGGCAGGAAGCTGAGCGCGATCAAGCCCAGCCCGGCCAGGCCCAACCGAACCACCGCCCGTCGCTCCGACCCGGTCGCCCGCCGTCGGACGTCGGCGACGAGGAGTGCCCCGACGATCGGCAACAGCGTGATGCCCAGGACGTGACACTGCATCGTGACAGCCGTGCCGGCCGCCGCCACGAGCCACCAGGCGGGCCGGCGGGTCGTCCAGGCGCGCCACGCGCCGGCAAGGGCGACCGCGCTCGAGAGGGCGATGAGGTTCGGGTTCCAGATGAACGTCGACTCATCGATGGTCGCGGGTGAGATGGCCATGGCCAGGCCGGCAACGAGCCCGGCGACCGGCCCGCCGATCGCTCGCGCCAGCCACCAGGTCACGATGACGGCAGCGATCCCGGCCAGCGCGATGAGGAAGACCACTGCCAGGGGCGAATCCCCGCCGCTCAGGGTGGCCGCCGGCGCCAGCAGGTAGTAGTAGAGCGCGCCGTGGTGGACGTCGCCGATCGAGGTCGGTGGGCCCAGCAGGGGCACGACCCCGTCGCGAACCAGGGCTCGAAGCACGAGCATGTCATGGCCCTGGTCGCCGTCCCAGGTGCCACGCGTGGCGAGAGCGGGCAGGCGCAGGGCAGCCGCGAGGACCAGGAGTCCCAGTGGGACCAGGATGCCGCGCGAACGCTCCCGAACCGCGGCGATCACCCCTCGGGGCCCTGTGGCGGCCCGGTTCGAGTGCGGCTGCCTCGAACCGACATCGCCTCGGGCGGCAGCTCGGACAGCGCCCGGCCTGCGGCCAGATCCCGCGCCCGGGCGACGTTCACCGCGTCGTAGCCCTCGTCCATCCCCGGCGTCTCCAGAAAGTAGGCGACCTGCCCCAGCGACGGGTGGCAGAGCAGGTGTGCCAGCCCGGTCGCCCCGATCTTGCCGGCGCCCACATGCTCGTGTCGATCGAGTCGCGAGCCGCGCTCGGACTTCGAGTCGTTCAGATGGATCATGACCAGCCGATCGAGCCCGATCCGGGCGTCGAATTCGGCCAGGAAGACGTCAGCCTCATCTGGGCTCGAGAGGTCGACGCCGGCACCCCAGGCGTGCGCCGTGTCCAAGCAGAACCCGATCCTCTCGGCACGGATGCCGTGGGCGGCGATGGCCTCGGCGATGTCGGCGAGCTCCGACACGTCGGTCCCGAGGCCGAAGCCGCCTCCGGCCGAGTTCTCGAGCACGACCATTGACGCGTCCGCATCGTGGTCCACCTCGGCCAGGACGAGCCGGAGTCCTTCGGCCAGTCGTGCGGTGCCGATGTCGACGCCGGATCCCCGATGTGAGCCGATGTGCACATTGACGAATCGGGCCCGGAAACCGGGCGCCGCCCGCAGCTCGTTGGCCAGCACGCTCACCGAGCGGCCGAAGAAGATCTCCTCCGGGCCGGCCAGGTTGACCAGATACGGGGCATGGATTGCGAGCGGGGCGATGTCGAGCGCCACCAGCCGCTCGCGGAAGGCCGGCAGCTCGCGCGGCGGCTCCGCTCGGCGGCGCCAGGCCGTCGGGTTGTCGGCGAAGACCTGGAGCGCGTCGGCGCCAATCGTGTGGGCCCGCTCGACCGCCTTGACCATGCCCCCACCCAGGGGCAGGTGGGCACCGAGTCGTCGACCTCCGGAAAGCATTCGCAGCATCGTACGATGCTGCGCGGCTGCGCCGGCGTCGGGCCCGGTCAGCCGGCAGCGTTCCGGCGGCCTCGACCCCTCGTGTACGTGCCACCGACGACCGGCTCGATCACGCCGTAGTCCCCGTCATCGCGCTGATAGACGATCGCGACCTGCTCGGTCTCG
The DNA here is from genome assembly GCA_030647575.1 of Candidatus Limnocylindrales bacterium. Classification (GTDB taxonomy): domain Bacteria; phylum Chloroflexota; class Limnocylindria; order Limnocylindrales; family CSP1-4; genus SPCO01. The sequence continues at coordinate 1,819 of JAUSJS010000025.1, forward strand.
GCGCTGACGTAGACGAAGAAGCGATGGCCGAGCTCCTCCATCCGGCTGATCGCGTCCTCCTCGAACATCGGCTCGATGGCGAAGCGCTTGGTCTTGACGATGCGACGCTCTCGCGCGGGCCCGGGCGTGCCGTCCGCAATGCGCCGAAGGAGCTGCCGCTCTTCGATCGGACGGGCCCGCAGCCGAGGCTTCTCGCGGTGATCGACGGTGCGACGCTCGACCTTGTCGACCACTTCGTCGAGCGCCGCCTGGTAGCTCGCGCCGGCCGCGTGGCTGCGCACGGTCTGGCCGTTGATGACGAGGGTGACCTCGGCGATGTGCGCGTCATCCGCGCTGCGGTGCTGCTCGTTGGAGAGCTCGACGATGGCGTCCGAGCGGTCGTCAAGCATTCGCTCGAGCCGCCGGAGCTTGCGCTCCGCGTATTCACGGACCCGCTCTGGGACCTCGACGTTCTTGCCTCTGACGATCGTCTTCACGCGTCACCTCCCGGCCGTCGGCCCTCGGAATCCGAGTATACCCGCGGGATGTCGATGGAGCCCTGGAAGGGTTGGTGCCCGCCAGGCTGGAGCTTGCTCCCAGCAACGACTCGTAGGCGACGATCTCCCTTGGGTGATGGATATCGCCGTAGGGGGCGATAGCCGGGCGACTGGCGGGCGGGTGGCGGCTGGCGGGTGGGTGACGGCTCGCTCGGATCGGCGGTCGGGTGGCGGGCGCACAACGCGGCAAGCTGATGGGCGGCCATGGCGTCGCGCACCGGTGGGCGGTCTCGGCGTGACAGGCCCATGGGCGATCTCGATACGGCGATCTCGAAACGGTGGGCGCGACTGCCAGTCGCGAATGGAGGGTCCAGCAGACATTCACGAGTCCCTCGACCTGGTGCTGGCGACTCGCAGTCGCGGATTTGGGTCGGGCGAGCGCTCGGAGGCTCCCTGGCTCGCCGGTGTTGCCTGCCAGTCGCGTCCCGCCGACGAGGTCCCGCCCACGAGGTCCCGCCGACGAGGTCCCGCCGACGAGGTCCCGGCAGGCACCGGGGCCCCGGGTCACCGCTCGCGGGCGACGGCGATGGCGGAGACGGCGAATGCACCCGCCTCTTCCAGGGCGACCGCGCAGGCCGCGAGTGTGGCGCCTGTCGTCACGACGTCGTCGACCAGGAGGATCCAGCGGCCGGCGACCCTTGCCGCTGCGCCGGTGGCATCGCCGGCGCGCGCGCCAACCCTCACGCGGAACGCCCCGCTGACATTGGCGGAACGCTCGTCGCGATCGAGCTCGAACTGTGCCACCGTCGCCCGAGCCCGCTCGAGGGCTCGCACGCACGGCAGGCCGAGCGATCTCGCGGCAACCTCGGCGATGAGTGCCGCCTGATCGTATCCACGCTGTCGCTCTCGCTCGGCATGGACCGGGACCGGGACGACGACGGTCGCGCCCTGGCCGACCCGGTCCCAGCGCCGTGCCACGGCCTCGCCGAGCGGCTGCGCGAGCCGCCGCTCGCCGGCGTACTTCAGCTCGTGCAAGGCGGCGCGGACGGGGCCGGCGAACGGCGCGCACCACTCGAGCTGGAGGAGCGGCGCCGGGAGGTCGGCCGGCAACCCGATCGGCGTGCCACCGCGAAATGCGAGGCGCGCGTCGAGGGCCGGCCGGCACGTCGCACACAGCGGTTCGCCCTCGCACCCGCATCCTGCGCAGGCAGCCGGGAATGCCAGGTCCAGGGCGGCAGCGGCCGCATCAGACAGACCACGCAGGATTGCCATGGTCCGATCATGCCCGGGCGGCCTTCACCGGCACGTATCAGGCGCTCGACGCCTCCAGCACGAGCCGATCGCCCACGACCGTGCCCGTCCGCTCGATCGTGCCGACCGGCAGCTCGAGCACCCCGTGAGCGCCGCGGACCAGCGGCACGAGCCCGGTCCATGCCCGCAACCTCGAATGAACCGACAGCACGGGGTGCGCCCCGCCCTCCGGGGCGATGGGTCGGCCAAGGAAGATGGCGTCGATCGGGAAGCGCATGAACATCATGTGGATCCCGTTCGTGGCGGGGAGCCAGAGGCCGCCGTCAGCGTCCAGCGATGCCCGGCCCATGAGGCCCAGGAACCGGCCCCACAGGCCGTCGGCCGTTTCCAGCCGCGTGCCCAGAACCGTTCCCCGCCCGACGTTTCGGACGGCGAGGAGGGGAGGGGCAGTGCTCACGCCGTCGGCGGCCCGGCCGAACCTACAGGTTGAGCGCGATGAGGATGAGCGCCGGGCCGAGGATGACGATGAACAGCGACGGGAAGATGCAGCCAACCAGCGGGAAGAGCATCTTGATCGGTGCCTTCGCGGCCTGCTCCTCGGCTCGCTGGCGGCGCTCGATGCGCAGCTGCTCCGACTGGACCTGCAGCACCTTGGAGATCGACACGCCGAGCTGTTCGGCCTGGATGATCGCGCCGATGAAGTTGGTGAGCGGTGGCACCTCGGTGCGCGCCACGATGTCCCGCAAGGCCTCCCGGCGCTGCTTGCCGACCCGGACCTCCGCCAGGGCGCGCCGGAATTCCTCCGAAAGGGGACCAGGGAGCTTCTCGACGACCTTGCCGAGCGCCGCGTCGAACCCGAGCCCCGCGCGGACGGAGATGGTCAGCAGGTCGAGGGCATCGGGGATCATCAGCAGGATGGCGTGCTGGCGCTTCCTGACTCGCCCACCCAGCCAGAACTCCGGGATCGTGTAGCCGAACAGGGCACCAACGAAGCCCAGCAGGACACCGATCAAGAACGGCAGGCCGAGCACGCCGACGACGGCGAACAGGAAGAAGAAGAGGATCCCGCCGATGATCGCGCCAATGGCCTTGATCCCAAGCCAGTCTGCGACGCGCATGTCGCCGGGATTGCCGGCCAGCGCCAGCCGCTTCTCCGTCCGCTCGCTGAATGACGAGCTGGTCACCCGCGAGACCGTTCCCGACAGACGTGCGGCCAGCGGCCGCAGCGTCCGCTCCGTGAATGGCGCCTGGAGCTCGAGCTCCTCGAGGTTCCTGGCCTGCATCGTGCCGAGCTGGGTCAGCCGAGCCTGAACCGGGTCAACGGACGCATTGCTGGTCAGACCGAAGACGATGAGCAGGATCGCACCGGCGGCGACGGCCGCGATGACGATGGGCAGGATGGGCATGACTCCTAGACCTCGATGTCGACGATCTTGCGGATGGCCATGAAGCCGATGAACATCATCACGCCGCCCAGTGCCAGGATGATCACGCCGGCCGGGAGGCCGATGAGGCTGGCTCGACTATCGAACATCGGGTCCATGAAGCCGGGCGCCGCGACGAACAGGAAGCCGGCCAGACCGATGGGCAGGCCGGCAACGACATATCCGGACAGCCGCTGCTGCGCGGTCAGGGTGCGGATTTCGCCCTTGATCCGGATCCGCTCGCGAATCGTGTAAGCGATCGAATCGAGGATCTCGGCAAGGTTGCCGCCCACCTGGTGCTGAATGGAGATGGCTGTCGCCATCAGCTCGAGGTCGTCCGAGCGAACGCGGCGGACCATATTCTCGAGCGCCTGTTCGAACGGGAGGCCCAGGTTGACCTCGCGAATGACCCGCGCGAACTCGATCGAGATCGGCGGTCGCGTTTCGCGCACGACCAGCTCGACCGCCTGGAGGAACGACGAACCGGCGCGCAACGCGTTGGCGACCAGCGTGATCGTGTCCGGCAGCTGCTTGTTGAAGGCGCCAAGCCGGCCGTTTCGGCGCCGTGCCAGCCAGAACCGGGGCAGGAAGAATCCGACGACGATGCCGATCAACAGGAAGAGCGGGTTGCGGAACGCGGGCAGGAAGGCGGACAGGAGCACCATGAGGATCGGGACACCGACGATCGAGCCGGCCCAGATGGCGAGGAATTCCGACGGCTTCAGATGGAGGTCCGCTCGCGCGATGTCGCGGGCAATGTTGGCCCAGAAGTCGCGTCCCTCGACCGCCCGGTTGAGGCTGGCCAGGGCCTGACTCTGGGCGATCAGGTCCGCGACGCCACCCGAACCGGCTGCGCTCCCCGGGCCGGCCTGGGGTCGGGCAGCTGCATACCGCTCGAGCCGGTCGGAGATCCCCGATCGGCCCGACATCGCAACCCCGATCGCGATCACGAGGACCGCCAGGGCGGCGACACCCGCGACGACCAGCGGCGTCATCTCCAGGCTCACGGTATCGCTTCCTCCCCAGCCTAGTACGTGAAGCCGAACAGGCCGGGCGGCAGGTTGATCCCCTGCACCTCGAACTTCTCGACGAACTTCGGCCGGATCCCGGTCGGCTTGAGGCGACCCTGGATCTTGCCCTCGACCACGCCGGTCTGCTCGAACACGAAGACGTCCTGCATGACGATGACGTCGCCTTCCATGCCCTGGACCTCGGTGATGTTGACGATCCGCCGGGTCCCATCCTTGAGCCGACTCTGGTGGACGATCAGGTCCACCGCCGAGGCGACCTGCTCGCGGATCGCCCGAAGCGGCAGATCGACGCCGGCCATCAGGACCATCGTCTCGAGCCGCGAGAGCATGTCGCGCGGGCTGTTGGCGTGGCCGGTGGACATCGAACCGTCGTGGCCGGTGTTCATGGCCTGGAGCATGTCGAGGGCCTCGCCCGAGCGGCACTCGCCGACGATGATGCGGTCGGGCCGCATTCGCAGGGCGTTGCGCACGAGCTCGCGGATCGGGATGGCTCCCTTGCCTTCGATGTTGGGTGGCCGCGACTCGAGCGTCACGACGTGCTCCTGGCGGAGCTGGAGCTCGGCGGCGTCCTCGATCGTGACGATCCGCTCTTCAATCGGGATGAACGAGGAGAGGACGTTTAGCGTTGTCGTCTAGCACGATCCAGTTCCGCCCGAGACGAAGAGGTTGAGCCGGGCCTCCACGCAGGCGCGAAGGAACTCGAACATGTCGGGCGTCGCCGTTCCGAATCGGATCAGGTCGTCCGTGGTGAACGGCGAGGCCGAGAACTTGCGGATGGTGATAACGGGCCCCACCAATGACAGGGGCGGGATGATGGCGTTGACGCGGGAACCGTCGGTCAGACGGGCATCGACCATCGGGGACGACTCATCGACCCGGCGACCGATCGGGGCGATGATTCGGTCGATGATGCGCATGACGTGGTCGTCGTTCTGGAAGACGACGTTGGTCAGCTCCAGCTTGCCGGATCGCTCGATGTAGACCTGGCGCGGGCCGTTGACCATCACTTCGGTGATCGACTCGTCGCGCAGGAGCGGCTCGAGCGGGCCGAGGCCGATGATCTCGTCGGTGATCTGCTCGAGCATCCGGACCCGCTCGGCACGGGTCAGGGCGAGGCCTTCCTCGTCGATGACCTTGCCGAAGATCTCCTCGATCTGGCGCCGCACCTCGACCTGGTTGGACAGGTCGAGCTTGGGGTCCAGGTCCTGGATGACCCGGTTCTGGATCCGGAACTTGACGTCTCGGAATGACTCCCGGACGGGTGCCTGGCTGGTCAGCCGGGGCGAGGTCGCGACGTTTGGCGGCCCGCCCGGCACGGCCGGAAGATTTGAGCCGGGAGCCCCCGGTGCGCCGGGCGCTGCCGGCGCGGTCGATCCAGGTCGAGCGCTCTCGATCCGCTTCAGGAGGGACATGGACTACACCCCTTCTCGCCCCGAGGGGCCACTATGACCGCATTCATCGCCATGCGAACAGCGACTTCTTCTGGGCCGATTTCCGGCTATCGGCACCGGCAGCGGCCCCCGCGCGCTCACCGACGACGGACCGGGCCAGACGCAGAATGTCCTGCGACACCTGCGCCTCTCGATTGGAGACGAAGAACGGGATGCCACGGTTGAGTGCGTAGACCACGCTCCGACCGTCGCTCACGATCGTCTCGTCCACCTTACGCCCGATCGAATGCTCGACGTCCGCGACGCGAATGCCGAGCGTCGAATCGGCACGGTTGAGGACCAGCCGAACCTTCCCGCTCTCGTAGCCGAGTTGCTCTGCCACCTCCAGGAAGAGGCGAATGTTCTTGATGCTCGTGATTTCGAGGCTAAGCATCGTCAGGATCACATCTGCCGCGTCCAGGATCGCCAACGTGGTGTCGTTGAAGAACGCGGTGCAGTCGACCACGACCAGGTCGTGGCTGCGCCGAAGGATTTCGAGCACCTGCTTGACCGCGGCCGGCGTGATCATTTCGGCCATCTCGGGCGAGGGCGGCGCCAGCAGGACGCGAATGCCTGAGCTGTGATCCACGACGAAGGTGTCGATCGAATCGATCTCGCCGGCCTCGAGCACCGGGATCAGATCGGCGATCGAGTTGCTCTTCGGGTTGAGGTTGAGGAGGACCCCGACGTCGCCGAACTGGAAGGAGCCGTCCATGACGACGACCCGCTTGCCGAGCTCCTTGGCCACGGCGACCGCCAGGTTGACCGCGACGGTGGTCCGCCCGACGCCACCCTTGGGGCTAAAGACGGCCACGATCTGGCCCCCATCGCCGTCGCCCGTGGCGCTCGCGCTCGGGGTGACCGGCGCCCCGGCACGGATCCGGCTCTGCTTCTCGCGTTCGCGCAAGCTGACCTGACGGATCGAAGCCGTCAGTTCGTCGCTGCTGAACGGCTTGACCAGGAACTCTCGGGCGCCGGCCAGCATGGATCGGCGCAGATAGTCGGCCTCGCCCTGGACGGACATCATCACGACGGCGGAGCCCGGCGCGGTCGTCGACAGCTGCTCGGTGGCCGTGATCCCGTCCATGTCCGGCATGTTGATGTCCATCAGGACCACGTCCGGATGAAGCTTGCCGGCCATCTGGATCGCCTCGCGCCCGGACGCCGCGGAGCCGATCACGTCGATGTCGCTTTCGAAGCCGAGCAGCTTCGTCAGGTGATCGCGAGTCTCCGGGATGTCATCGACGACGAGGACACGGATCTGATCGGCCATCTCGCTCTGGTTGGGTCCTGTGGTTCGCTGGGGTGGCGCTACGGAGCCGGTGTTGGCAGGATCGGCGTCGCGATCGTTGGCGGCAGCACGCCGTAGGTGTCGATGAGCGACTGCAGGGTGATGCCGGTCGTCTCGGCAAGAACGGGCGGCACGGGCTCACCCGTCACGGGATCGATGAAGTCGTCGGGAGAGCGAAGGACGAGGGACAGGGTCAGGAGCGGGTTCGCCATCTGCTGGGCGTACCTCATCACCTCGGCCTGCTGGGCCGTCACCGCGAGGATGACGATCTCCTGCTGCTCGTTCAGCACCGTGCCCGGCGCGGCCGAGGCCGCCGGGGTACCGTCCGCATTGGCCGGAGGTGGCGCGACGGGTGGGAGCAGGGTGCCCAGGACCTGCATGCCCTGGAGGATGAGCTTGACGGTCGCGCCCTTGGGGCCGGGGTTCGTGACGATCACGCTGTCAGGGTTGTCTGGATCCCCGGTGACCGACGCAAACTGCTCCTCGGTGAGGGCGATCAGCGTGTCGACGTAGTCACCGGTCTTGATGACCGTGCCGACGCCGCTCGTCTGGTCGACCCTCACGGCGATCGCGCGCAACCCAGGGGGGGTCTGCACGTCGATGACGGTCCCGGAGAAGCCGCCGGTCAACGTCGTGGCCGTGATCTGTCCACCCGCCGCAACCGGCTGCCGGGCGATCTGACCGATGACCTGCGAAACGTCGGCGAACGCGCCGGCGCTGATCGCCGCCACGGGGACGGTCTTGGTGTCCACCTGGTCCGCCCGGATCCGCGTCGACAAGGGGATGTCCGTCGTGGCGAC
>JAUSJS010000033.1 GCA_030647575.1 Candidatus Limnocylindrales bacterium
CCGCCGGCCAGCTCGACGGCCGGAAGCATCGCCTGCAATGAGCCGCCGGTGGTCAGGACGTCGTCGACCAGCAGGACCCGTTCGCCCGGCCCGATCCGGAAACCGCGCCGGAGCTCGCACCGCGTCGAGCCGACGTCCGCCTTGACCTCCTCGGCGAAGATCGAACGGACACCGAGCTGGCGGGCTGTCTCGAAGGCGAGGATCACGCCGCCGGTCGTCGGGCCGGCGACCAGGTCGACCAGCGTCTCACCGTCGCCCCCGCGCGCGCGGGCGGCGAAGAAGGCGCACAGCTCACTCGTCGCCGCGGGATCCTGCAGGACCTGGAACTTCTCGACGTAGGCCTCACCATGCCGGCCACCCTTGAGCTGGAAATGGCCGTCGCGGAACGCGCCGGAGCTACGGAAGAGCGCCTCGGTCCGGGCTGCGACCGCGTGCCGGGCGACAGCGTCGAGGGTGGGGCGAACAGTGGTCACGCAGCCAGTCTACGCGGGGTCAGCTGCGAACTCGGTCGGATCGATCCGGCGCACTTCGGCCACCTGGTCGAAGGCCCGGTCCGGGCTGACGATCTCGGTGATGCCCTCGTGGATGCACGTCGCGACGTGCACGAGATCCCGAGCATCGAGGGACGGGTATTTGAGCGCGAGGCCCGGGACGCGCCGCATCAACGCATGCGTGATCGGCAGGACCGGCGCGAAGAAGTCCATTGCCTCACTCGCCTGCGCCTGACCCATCTCGGGTCGCCGGACACTGACAAAGCGATGGAGGATCTCCTGGATGACTTCGACGGAGATCACCCCGTCCAGATCTCCGTCACCGACCCGTGACAGGATCCGGCGCGATGGGCCGCGTAGTGGGTGCTCCCCGCCAGCGGCATACATGATGATCGCGGTGTCGATGAAGGCCGTCACCAGTCGCCGAGCCGGCTCTTCAGGATCTGCGCCTTCATCACCTCCCAGTCATCGACGGGAGCATTCATCGCGAACAGCCGCTTGAGAGCACGCTGCCGGCGGTTCGGTTCAGCCTCGACGAATGAATCCACCGCCGCGCGGATGACCGAACCGACTGATCGTCCGTCGCGCGCGGCGATCGCCTTCAACCGGGCGAGCTGTTCGGGCGACAGCAGGACCTGCGTCCGTTCGGTGAACATGCACATACCATACCATGTCTCCTCGCGCTGGCGGGATCAGCCTCGAGGCAAACGGGTGGAAACGGTACTCTGGTCGCGCAACGCAATCAGGTCGTCGTGGGAGGCGACCGTTACGTCCTCGAGGCCGCTGACGCCGTGACGTGCTCGCCGCAGACGCCCCACGTGACCCGCAACATCGGGTCGTCGCCGGCACGCACCATCTTCGTCATCACGCCGCCCAGCTTCTGAGGGGATGCAACGCAGATGACCCAGACACTCCTGGAGTCCGCCGTGGTCGAGAACGTGAACCGGGCGTTTCCGGACCAGGCACAGGTCGTCGTCATAGGTGGCGGGATCGTGGGGTGCAGCGTCGCCTACCACCTCACGAAGCGGGGCTGGCGCGACGTCGTCCTGCTCGAGCGCAGGCAGCTCACCTCGGGCACGACCTGGCACGCGGCCGGCCTGGTCACCCAACTGCGCGCCACCTACAACATGAGCATGCTGGCCAAGTACAGCGCGGAGCTCTTCCCCGAACTGGAGCGACTGACGGGCCAGGGGACGGGGTTCCGCCAGACCGGATCAATCCTCCTCGCGACAACTGAGGAGCGCTGGACGGAGGTTCGACGCCAGATCTCGATGGCCCGCATCTGCGGCTTCGAGGTCCACCCCATCAGTGGCCGGGAGGCGGCCGGGCTGTGGCCGCTCCTGGATCCGTCGGGGGTCGTCGGGGCGGCGTTCCTGCCCGGCGACGGGATCGCCAATCCCACCGACGTGACCCAGGCGCTCGCCGCGGCAGCCAGGCTGGGCGGCGCGCGCATCATCGAACACACCGCCGTGACGGGAGTCCTCCGGCGCGACGGCCGGGTCACGGGCGTCTCCACCGAGCGGGGCGACATCACCTCCGAGGTCGTCGTCAACTGCACCGGGATGTGGGCCCGCGAGCTCGGCCTCCGGTCCGGTGTGACGATCCCGCTCCACGCGGCCGAGCACTTCTACGTCGTGACCGAGCCTGTGCCCGGCCTCTCACGGGACCTGCCGGTGCTGCGCTCCCCGGACGACACCGCCTACCTCCGCGAGGACGCCGGCAAGCTGATGGTCGGGTTCTTCGAGCCGGGCGCCAAGCCGTGGGCGACGCACGGCATCCCCGACGACAGCGCGTTCGTGACGCTGCCCGAAGACTGGGACCACCTCGCCCCGTACCTCGAGATGGCCGCACGGCGCGTCCCGCTCCTCCGGGATCTCGGCATCCAGCTCTTCTTCAACGGCCCGGAGAGCTTCACCCCAGACGATCGCTACGTCCTGGGCGAGGCACCCGGACTGGACGGGTACTTCGTCGCTGCCGGCTTCAACTCGGTCGGCTTCCAGTCGGGCGGCGGCGCCGGGCGGGCGGTGGCCGACTGGGTCGTGGATGGGCACCCCTCGATGGATCTGTGGGAGGTCGACATCCGGCGCTTCATGCCCTTCCAGGGCAACCGGCGCTACCTGCACGACCGGACGACGGAGACGCTCGGCCTGCTCTACGACATGCACTGGCCGTTCCGCCAGGTCGAGACCGCCCGCGGGGTGCGCCGGACGCCGTTCCACGACCGCGTCGCCGCCCGGGGCGCCTGCTTCGGTGAGCTCGCCGGATGGGAACGGGCGAACTGGTACGCGCCCGCGGGGGTCGAGCCGCGCTACGAGTACAGCTACGGCCGGCAGAACTGGTTCCCGCACTCGGCCGAGGAGCACCGGGCTGTTCGTGAGGGCGTCGGCATCTTCGACCAGACGTCGTTCGGCAAAATCCTCGTCCAGGGGCGCGACGCGGAGGGGGCGCTCAACGCGCTGTGTAGCGCGGACGTCGCCGTCGAGCCGGGCCGGATCGTCTACACCCAGTGGCTGAACGAGCGGGGCGGGATCGAGTCGGACGTCACGGTCACGCGTCTCGATGAGCGATCGTTCCTCGTGGTCACCGCGGGGACGTCCATCGTGCGCGATCTCGACTGGCTTCGCCGCCAGGTCCCTGCCGATGCCCACGTGGTCGCCATCGACGCGACGAACGCCCTCGCCGTGCTGAGCGTCATGGGCCCCCGCTCGCGCGAGTTCCTCGCCGCGCTCACCGATGCCGATCTCTCCAACGCAGCCTTCCCGTTCGCGACGTCGCGCGAGATCGACCTGGGCTACGCGCTCATCCGCGCGTCGCGCATCACCTACGTCGGCGAGCTCGGCTGGGAGCTGTACATCCCGACGGACGTCGCGACCCACGTGTACGACACGATCGTCGCGGCCGGCGACCGGTTCGGTCTCCGCCATGCCGGCTACCACGCCCTCAATTCGCTGCGGATCGAGAAAGCGTACCGGCACTGGGGCCATGACATGACCGACGAGGACAGCCTGCTCGAGGCGGGCCTCGGCTTCACCGCGGCGTGGGACAAGCCGGGAGGGTTCATCGGGCGGGAGGCGCTCCTGCGTCAGCGTGACGCCGGGGTTGCCCGTCGACTGGCCGTGTTCACCGTCGACGACCCGGAGCCGCTGCTCTACCACAACGAGCCGATCTGGCGGGATGGAGAGCTGGTCGGGCGGGTCAGCTCGGCGATGTTCGGGCACACGGTCGGGCGGGCGGTCGGACTCGGCTATGTCGGGCGGGAGGATGGGCCGGTGACCGCCGCTTGGCTCGCCGAGGGCCGCTACGAGATCGAGATCGCCGACGAGCGCTTCGCGGCTGGCGCCTCGTTCCGGGCCCCCTACGACCCGACGAACGAGCGGGTCCGGGCGTGATCGTCGGGCCGCCACGGCGCTGCACGCGGGGCGGGCGGCGATGGCCGGCGCCGCTGGCCCGTCAGGATGCGCCGTTGCCGGCCGCTGCGGCCCGCCGGAGCGCCACGAGCGACAGCATCTCGTAGGCGAGGTTGGCGGCGAGGAAGGCCGTCTGGCCGGCCGGGTCGTAGGCGGGGATGACCTCGACGACGTCGAAGCCGAGGAAGTCGATCCCGGTCAGGCCGCGCACAATCGCGAGCGCGTCGTGTGCCGAGAGTCCACCGGGCTCGGGTGTCCCGGTGCCGGGCGCGAACGCTGGATCGACGACATCGATGTCGAAGCTGATGAAGGCGGGCCGGTCCCCCACCCGCTCGCGGATCGCCGCGGCGGTCGCCGCCGGGCCGATTCGGAGGACATCCTCCGTGGTCAGGTAGTCGAGCCCGAGCTCGCTCCGCAGACCGGTCCAATCCTGCGCGGCGTAGATCGGTCCACGCAGCCCGACCTCGATCGAGTGGACCACATCGACGAGACCTTCCTCGATCGCGCGGCGCATCCACGTCCCGTGGTTGTACTTCTCGCCGAAGTAGCTGTCCCAGGCGTCGGTGTGCGAGTCGAAATCGATCACCGCGACCGGACCCCGCGAGCGGGTCCCGCGCAGGTGCGGCAGCGTGCAGGCGTGGTCGCCGCCGATGAGCAGCGGGATGACGCCGGCCTCGACGATCGGGCCGACCGCGCTCTCGATCGCCGCGTAGCTGCGCTCGGTGTAGCCGGGCACGATCGCCACGTCGCCGTAGTCGATGCACGAGAGGTGCTCGAACGGGGCGATCTCCAGGTTCGGGTTGTACGGGCGGAGCATCACCGACGCATCGCGTACCGCGCCGGGCCCGAACCGGCCGCCGACCCGGTAGGTCACGCCGGTATCGAACGGGACGCCGAGCAGGGCCACGTCCACGTCCTCGAGCGTCCGCACATGAGGCAGACGGGCGAACGTCACGGGTCCCGTGAACCGCGGCGACTGGAGTGAATCAGCAGGCGTGTAGCGGGGCATCGATCAGCGTGTCCGACCTCGAGT
>JAUSJS010000036.1 GCA_030647575.1 Candidatus Limnocylindrales bacterium
GATCGGCGGCTTCGAGGAGCCGACGTCGGGCCTGATCGAGCTGCAGGGTCAAGACGTGACCTGGCTGGCGCCCTACAAACGCAACGTCAATACGGTCTTCCAGAGCTACGCGCTCTTTCCGCATCTCACGATCTTCGAGAACGTCGCATTCGGGCTGCGCCGGCGCAGGGTCAAGGACAGCGAGATCAAGTCCCGCGTCGCCGAGATGCTCAAGCTCGTCGAGCTGCCGGGCTACGAGCAGCGCAAGCCGAACCAGATCTCGGGTGGTCAGGCGCAGCGGGTCGCCCTCGCCCGCGCGCTGGTCAATCGGCCGGCCGTCCTGCTGCTCGACGAGCCGCTGGGAGCCCTCGACCTCACGTTGCGGCGCCAGATGCAGGTGGAGCTGAAGCGAATTCAGCGGGAGGTCGGAATCACCTTCGTCTACGTAACCCACGACCAGGAGGAGGCGATGACGATGTCCAATCGGATCGCCGTGATGAACAGCGGCCACTACGAGCAGCTCGGCGATCCGGAAAGCCTCTACGAGCGGCCGGCGACCCGCTTCGTCGCCGGATTCCTGGGCATCAGCAACCTGCTGCCCGGGGACGTCGAAGGGACCGATTCGTCGTACGTGACCGTCCGCCTCGCCGACGATTCGCGGATCCGCGCACCGCGGGCCGCGATCAACGGCCAGCAGCGTGTGAGCGTGGGCGTGCGGCCGGAGAAGATCCGCCTGCGCGAACCGTCGGAGGCGGCTCCCGGCGGTCACAACGAGTTGAATGGCGTCGTCCGTGACGCCTCGTACCTGGGTGTCAGCACCCAGTACCAGATCGAGGCGCGTGGAGGAGCGCGCCTGACGGTCTACGAGCAGAACGTGGAGCGAGCCACGCGCGCCGAGCTGTGGGCGCCCGGGGAGGCCGTCCGGCTGACCTGGTCGCCAGACCACAGCTTCATCGTCGCGGAACCCGGGGGCGCCGAGCCAGCGCCAGGCTTAACCGAGTCCGCCCCGCCGGCATGAATGCCGGACAGCGGGGCGATGAGAGGAGACCCATGATCGAACACGAGACGCAACCGGCGGCGGAGTTGACCCGACGCCGCTTCCTGCAGGGATCGGCGCTCACCGGGGTGGCCGCCTTCGTGGCCGCCTGCTCGACGACCGGGACGGGTGGCTCGGCGCCGGCGGAGACCGCCGCCGGAAGCGCCAGCGAGGCCCCTTCCGCGTCCGAGGGCGGCGCCGCGCAGACGCCGTCGGCGGAGCTGAACTTCGCCAACTGGCCGCTCTACATCGACACCGACGATGACGACGCGACCAAGCACAAGACCCTCGAGGACTTCACCGCGAAGCACGGTACGGTGATCAATTACTCCGAGGTCATCAACGACAATGACGAATTCTTCGGGACGATCCGACCGGCGCTCGATGGCGGCCAGGACAGCGGCTGGGACCTCGTCGTGCTCACGGACTGGATGGCCGGTCGCCTGATCCGGCTCGGCTGGACCGAGACGTTCGATCTGGCCAACATGCCGAACAAGGTCGCCAACATGCAGGACGTCTATAAGGGCGTCGACTTCGACCCGACCGACGACCATCATGCGCCGTGGCAATCGGGCATGACCGGGCTTGGCTACGACAGCGCCGTGACCGGCGACCTGACCAGCCTGTCCGCGTTCTGGACCGACGATCCACGCTGGAAGGGCAAGGTCACGTTCCTGACCGAGATGCGCGACACGATCGGACTGACCCTGCACCACCTCGGCAAGGACCCCAGCCAGGCGTCGCTCGCGGACCTCGATCTGGCCGTCGCCGAGATCCAGAAGGCGCTCGACGCCGGGATCATCCGGGCGTTCACCGGCAACGACTACGCGGAGGACCTCGTCTCGGGCAACGTCGTCCTGGCCATGGCCTGGTCGGGCGACGTGATCGCCAAGCAGGCCGAGAAGGAGACGCTCGTCTGGCAGCTCCCCGACGAGGGCGGCATGCTCTGGACGGACAACATGCTCATCCCCAAGGGCGCCGCCCACAAGTACACCGCCGAGCTGTTCATCGACTTCGTCTATGACCCGGCGATCGCCGCGCAGATCGCGGCGTGGGTCAACTACGTGACCCCGGTCAAAGGCGCCAAGGAGGCGCTCGCCGCCTCGGATCCCGAGCTGGCCGAGAGCCCGCTCATCTTCCCGCCGGACGACGTCCTCGCCAACGTGTCGATCTTCAAGACCCTGTCCGAGGAAGAGGAAACCGTGTTCAACGACAAGTTCTCCGCGCTGACCGGCAACTAGCGGTACGGGGAGGACCGGGGCAGATGGGCGCGCGGCACTGGCTGAACCGCCTCACGCCGTATCTGTTGCTGGCGCCCGGCATCCTCTGGTTGCTCGTGTTCTATGTCTACCCGAGCATCCAGATGCTGATCAGCTCGTTCTGGTCGGGGACGCTGGAGACGGGCTTCACGGTATCGCTGGCGAACTGGACCACCTATCCGGAGGCGCTCCAGCGCTACGGCCCGCAGTTCGGTCGCTCGGTCGTCTATGGCGCGGCGGCCACCCTGATCTGCTTCCTGATCGCCTACCCGCTGGCGTACACCATCGCGTTCCGGGGTGGCCGCTACAAGAGCCTGCTGCTCTTCCTGGTCATCGCGCCGTTCTTCACCAGCTTCCTGCTGCGAACGCAGAGCTGGAAGATCATCCTCGGCGACGACGGAATCCTGTTCGGCCCGCTCAAGGAGCTGGGCCTGCTCGGTCCGGACTTCCGGGTGCTGGCCACGCCGACAGCGGTCGTCGCCGGCATCGCCTACAACTTCCTGCCCTTCATGACCCTGCCGATCTACGTCTCGCTCGAGAAGATCGATGGGCGGCTGGTGGAAGCCGCGAAGGACCTGTTCGCCGGTCCATGGAGGCCGGGCGGGTCCATCGCCGGCGGGATCGTGGGCGGCATCCTCGCGGCGGTACTCGCCGCGGCGTTCGAGTACGACGTCATCCTGTTCGCGGTCGCGGGCATCGTCGCCGGTGTCCTGATCGGGGCATTCTTCCTGTCCGAGTCATTCATCCGGATCGTCCTGCCGCTGTCGCTCCCGGGCGTCTTCGCCGGCTCGCTGCTGACGTTCATCCCGGCGATGGGCGACTTCGTCAATGCCGAGCTGCTGGGCAACACCCAGACGCGGATGATCGGGAACGTCATCCAGAGCCGCTTCCTCGAGAACAACGACTACCCGACCGCCGCCGCCCTCAGCTTCATCCTGATGGCCGGGATCCTGCTGGCCGTGGCGATCTACGCGCGCCTGCTCGGCACCGAAGAGCTGACGAGCTCAGGATGAGCGAGTCGACGGCCGTCGCTCCCCATCGTCGACCGCGCCAGGCCGGCGCGATCAGGTTCCTCGATCGGTACCTGCTCTACGTTTACACGGCCTTCGCGATCCTCTACCTGATGTTGCCGGTCGCGGTCATGGCGCTCTTCTCGTTCAACGACCCGCCGGGCAAGAGCAATCTGACCTGGCACGGCTTCTCGCTCGACGCCTGGCTGAACCCGTTCGGCGTGCCGCAGCTGTTCGACGTCGTGCGGACGAGCGTTGTCGTGGCGCTTCTCTCGACAGTCGCGGCAACGATCCTGGGCACGCTCATCGCCCTGGCCCTCGTGCGCTACGGCTTCCGCGGCTCGAGCGCCACCAACGTCCTGATCTTCCTGCCGATGGCCACGCCGGAGATCGTGCTGGGCGCGAGCCTGCTGACGCTCTTCGTGGCGTCGGCCAGCCTGGAGCCGTTCCGCAGCATCATCCCCAAGGGCATCTTCTACCCCCTCGGCGAGAACACCATCATCATCGCCCACATCATGTTCAACATCAGCTTCGTCGTGGTGACGGTGCGCGACGCGCCCGACAGGGTGGTGATGCGCCTGCGCCTCGTGTGTCAGATCGAGGATCTGGTG
>JAUSJS010000044.1 GCA_030647575.1 Candidatus Limnocylindrales bacterium
CCGGTTCCCGCACCACGAGAAAGATCGGGACGGCAAACACCAGGAAGAGCAAGGCCGCAAGCCGGAATCGGTCCTCACCCGGAACGTCGAGCAGGAAGATGAGCAGCCCAACAGTGACCGTCCCGCAGTAGCCGATGGCCGTTCCGAGCCCGGACAGCTTCCCTCGCGACTCCGGCAGGCTGACCGTCTTCAGCGTCGCGTCGTAGTAGATGAGCGCCGCCTGATAGCCGAAGTTCGCGACGATGAACAAGAACAGCCCGACGATCGGCGGGACGTCGGCGATGAAGAACGTCGTCCCGATGCACGACGCGGTGAAGAAGAACAGGAACGGCAGGCGGCGACCGGCCCGGTCCGAGATCGCGCCGAGGATGGGCGAGACGATCGCGTTGAGGCCGACGCTGGCGACAATCGCGATCGAGAGCAAGAGGTTGCCGTCGCGCTCGCCGAACTGGCGGTCGTTGACCAGGTAGAGCCCGATCGCGCCCGAGACCACGGCAAAGCTGAAGATCGTGTTCGCGAAGTCGTACAGGGCCCACGACGCGGGCACGATTGCGCGACCGCTCGGCGTCATCCCGGCAAGACCGCGCAGACGGGACGCCGGACCGCGTGTCGACGGGGCGCTGGGCACGGCGCGATGATAGTCGTGCGGAGCGTCGTAGGATGTGCCCCCATGACGGACAGGACGATCGACCCGACGGACGCGCGAACCGCACTCGCGGGTCTCCGGCCACAGCCCTTCGGCGACGGCCATCCGGGGCGCGTCCTGGACCCGCTCATCGAGCCGCTGTGGACCGGCGTCCGTGCCCTCGTCGCCATCGACGCCGAGGGCACGGTGCTGGCCGATGAACGTGGCGCCCCGATCGATGGACACGCCGACGTGGCCGCGGCGCTCGCCGACGCCGCCCTCGCCGAGCAGCTCATCGTCGATGGCTTCCTGACCAAGCTGGCCGCCCGCGACGGCAGTGGCGTCTACGTCGGGATGGACGATCTGCCGTCGGCCAGCCAGCTCGCCAGCCGGCCGTTGCTCGGCATCCGGCGGACCCGGGCCGAGGCGGTGACGAAGGCCATGGAGGCGGCTCGCGCGGCGCGGACGTTCCAGCCGGACGACACGGTCACCTTCGTCGCCATCGACCTGCTGTGGCTCGACAGGGAGTCGCTGCTGGACGTCCCGTTTCTCGAGCGTCGGCGCATCCTCGAGTCAGTCCTCTCCGAGTCAGATCTGGTTCGTCGCGGCGTGTTTGTCCGGCCACCGATCGAAGCATGGGTCGGTTCGTGGCGGGCGCTCGGCTTCGCCGGGCTCAGCTACAAGGCCGCGAACAGCCGCTACCGACCGGGGCTTGCCAGCGCGGACTGGGTCAGCGCGCCGATGCCTCGCCGCTGACGGCGGGGCCGCGACGGTCCGCCTCCCGACCGTCGACCGCCCCCCCCCAGCCCCGCCTCGACCCGACCAACTCTCCTGCGGCTGACACACGTGAGCCGCGGTGGTACGGTGGGTTCGTGCCCCAAACCGTCCTGACGCGCGCCATCCACGAACAGATTGCGCGGCTCGGTCGGGCCGACATCATGGTCGGCATCCCGAGTTTCAAGAACGCCGCGACGATCGGGTACGTCGTGCGCGCGGCGCAGGCGGGGCTCGTCCAGTACTTCCCCGACCTCCATCCCGTCGTCGTCAACTCCGACGCCGGCTCCCCCGATGGCACGGGCCGGGTCGTGGTCGAAACCGAGCCGCCCGACTACATCGAGCAGATCCTCCTGGTCCGTCCGACCAACAGGCTCGAACGAGTCAGCCTGACCTACCCGGAAATCGACGGCGTCGGTGGCAAGGGCGCGGCGCTGCGGACCATCTTCGAGATCGCCGCGGCGCTCGAAGTCCAGGCCCTCGTCGTCGTGGATTCGGACCTGCGCTCGATCGTCCCGGAATGGATCGAGCTCCTGGCCGGACCGATCATGAAGGGTGGCTACGACTTCGTGGCGCCGCTCTACGCCCGCTACAAGTACGACGGCACGATCACCAACACGGTCACCTATCCGCTGACCCGGGCGCTTTACGGCCATCGCATCCGCCAGCCGATCGGTGGCGACTTCGGGGTGTCGGGCGATCTCGTGCGCCACTACCTGAGCCTCGACGACTGGACCGAGGACATCAGCAAGTTCGGCATCGACATCTGGATGACGACCTCCGCAGTTACCGGCGGTTTCGCGGTCTGCCAGACCCGGCTGGGCGCCAAGATCCACGATCCAAAGGATCCCGGCGCGGACCTCGGCCCGATGTTCCGCCAGGTCGTGGGGACGATCCTGCGCCTGGCGGTTCGGTACCCGGAGCAGTGGCTGACGATCCGCGGCAGCCACGACATCCCGGCCTACGGCTTCGAGCGGATCATCGATCCGCCGCCGCTCGACGTGAACACGCTGCGCCTGCTGTCCGAGTTCCATGCCGGGTCCTTGACCCTCGCGGACACGTGGCGCTCGATGTTCGTGCCGGACACCGTGGACACGGTGCTCGAACTGGCGGCCGAGGCGGGCCGTTTGGGCGACTCAGCGCGGACCCGCCTGGGACTTGGCGGCGACGTGGCCTCGACGACGGCGACCACCTTCGAGATGGCCGATGCGGTCGCCGCGTTCCACTTCCCGGACGATCTGTGGGCGCGCGTGATCTACGACCTCGTCATCGCTGCGCGCGATCCCAAGCCGTCGTTGGAGAAGCTGGTCGCGGCCCTCGTGCCGATCTATTTCGGGCGGGTCGCCAGCTTCATCATCGAGAACCGTTCGGTCACGACGGACCAGGCCGAGGAACGGGTCGAGCGGCAGGCACGCGAATTCGAGCTGCTCAAGCCGTACCTGGTCGGTCGCTGGAACGAGGTAAGCGCATGACGGCCCGTCCGCCCCTGCCGGCGCGGATCCTCATCCCGGTCGCCAATCCGGGGACCGCCGAGGAGCTGATCCGCCTGGGCGCCGCGATGCTCGACACGCGGGCCGGCGAGCTGTCCGCCCTGGGCATCGTCGAAGTCCCCGAGGGGATGCCACTGTCCGAGGGAGCCACGCGCGCCCGGCATGCCCGCCGGCTCCTCCAGCGCGTCCTCGACTACGCCCCGGATGGGACCACGATCCATCCGATCGTGCGCATCGGGCGCCACGCGGCCGAGGGAATCATCGAGGCCTCGGCCGAGCAGGAAGCGGACCTGATCATCTTCGGTTGGGGCGGCAAGGCCGCGCCAGGGCGGGACGGCAGCGGCCCGACCGTCTTTTCCCCCACGATCGATGAGGTCGTGCGCGATTCGCCGTGCGACATCGCGGTCGTCAAGCAGCGTGGCTCGAAGGAGATCCGGCGGGTCCTCGTCCCGGTCCGCGGCGGTCCCCATGCCGAGCTGGCGATGCGCTTCGCCGACGCGATCGCGCGCCACCATGACGCCACCGTCGTCGTGCTGCACCTCGTGCCACCCGGAATCACCCTGGCCGTTCGGGCGCAGGCCGCGCGGGCGCTGGCGGCGTTCATCAAGCAGCACCTGCGGGGCCGCAGCGAGGCCATCCTGCGGGAAGCCCCGAACGTTCGGAACGCGATCCTGCGCGAGGCCGAGCGTTCGGACCTGGTGGTCATGGGCGCCTCGGCCCAGCCGGGTCGCGCGGGCGGCGAGACCTACCTGTTCGGCGCCCTGCCGGAGATCATCGCGGCGCGGGCGAAGCCCTCGGTCATCGTGGTCAAGACCCGTAAGACGCTCGAGCGCACGACGTTCGAGCAGCTCGCCGGACGCGCCGAGACGCTCGCCGCCGCGGACCGCGCGGCCGATGAGGGGCGGGCCGTCCCGATCCGCGTCGAGCGCTGGTTCGGCGAGGCCAACTTCCACCATGCCGAGTTCGCCGACCTGCGTCGCCTGGTGACCCTCAAGGAGTCGCAGCACCTGACCGTCAGCCTCGTCCTGCCAACGCTCGACGAGGAGGAGACCATCGGTCCGATCGTGCGCCGGGCGATGCGCGAGATGGTCGGCCGGGTGCCGTTGCTTGACGAGGTCCTGGTCATCGACTCTGCCTCGACCGACCGGACCCGCGAGATCGCAGCCGCCGAGGGGGCACGCGTCGTCCAGCATCCCGATGTGCTGCCACGCTACGGCTCGTTCCGCGGCAAGGGCGAGGCACTCTGGAAGTCGATCTACGAGACGTCCGGAGACATCATCGTGTGGGCCGACACGGACGTGAAGAACTGGCATCACCGGATGGTTTACGGGACGCTCGGCCCGTTGCTTCACGAGCCGCGCCTCCAGTACGTCAAGGGCTACTACCAGCGACCGATCGTCGAGGGCGGCGTGCTCAAGGAAGGTGGTGGCGGCCGGGTCACCGAGCTCGTGGCGAGACCGCTGATCAACCTCTTCTACCCCGAGCTGTCCGGGATGATCCAGCCGCTCTCGGGCGAGTACGCGGGGCGGCGGACATTGCTCGAGACGATCCCCTTCTTCACCGGTTACGCGGTCGAGATCGGCCTCCTGATCGACGTCGCCGAGCGGCTCGGCATCGAAGGGCTCGGCCAGGTCGACCTGGAGCGGCGGATCCACCGCAACCAGGAGCTCGAAGGCCTGTCGCGTATGTCGTTCGTGATCCTCCAGGCCGTCATGAAGCGACTGGAGGAGCGGCGCAAGGCGCGATTGTTCGCCGAGATGGGCTCGACGATGAAGCTGCCCCGTTCGGGCAAGGGCCGGCTGTCGCTGGAGGTCATCGAGCTCGCCGACCAGGAACGGCCACCGATGATCCGGATTCCTGAGTACCTCGAGCGCCGGCGAGCCCTGCTCGGTGAGGCGGCGGTCGCGCACGTCGCCGGCTCGAACGGAGCCAGTCCGCTCAAGGTCCCCGTCGCCGCGCGACGGCGCCGGCCGCGCTGATGCCGTGCCACGGCGGGATGCCGATCCGGCCGCCCTCGTGCCGCGGCGGGATGCCCGTCCGGCGGCCGATATGTCCCCGAGGCTCAACCACGGGCCAACGGAAGGCACAAGCCCGGTGAACCGGCGCGGTCCACGCTCGCACGGCCACCGCGTCCGCACGATCTTCCCGGGTCAGAGCCCGTTGTGGCTCGGCAAGCGCCAGGAATAAGACTGTGGTGGCGCATACCGAGAAGCACAACCGCACGATTCTCTTCGCGCCCGACTCGTTCAAGGGGTCCCTGACCTCCGTCCAGGTCGCCCGGGCCCTCGCCGACGGCTGGTGCCGCGCTCGCCCCAGCGACACGACCCTCCTCTGCCCCCTGGCCGACGGCGGCGAGGGCACGCTCGAGGCGATCGCCGTGGCCGGTGGATGGGTCTGGCAGACCGCCGAGGTCCACGACCCGCTCGGTCGTCCGATCGAAGCACGCTGGCTGCGCTCCGTCGACGGGACCCGGGCCGTCATCGAAATGGCGGAGGCGTCCGGTCTGTCGCGTGTCGCGCCGGGAGAGCGCGATGCCGTCGCGGCGACCTCTGTCGGTAGCGGCGAGACGATCCGCGCGGCGCTCGACGCCGGCGTCACATCGATCGTGCTCGGGATCGGGGGGAGTGCCACGACCGACGGCGGCGCGGGCCTACTGCGCGGCCTTGGCGCCAACGTGGATCGCGACAAGGCGCTGGCCGACGTGGCCGACCTCGACCCCCGACTCGCCGATGTGGACCTCGCCGTGGCCTGCGAC
>JAUSJS010000169.1 GCA_030647575.1 Candidatus Limnocylindrales bacterium
ATGACGGTCAATCCGGGGCGCGGCGGGCAGACGTTCATCCGGTCAATGCTCCCCAAGGTCGCCGAGGCCCGGGCGCTCCTCGATGCGGCGGAATCGCCGGCCGACCTCGAGGTCGATGGCGGCGTGTCGGCGGCGACGGCAGGCGAGCTCGTCCACAGCGGCGTGTCCGTCCTGGTCGCGGGCTCGGCGGTGCACCGGCATCCCGGCGGGCGGGCGGCCGCAATTCGCGAACTTCGAGAGGCAGCGGTTCGATGATGACGATGAGGAAGACCGATACCCAGCTGAAGCGTCCCATCTTCATCGCGATCGGCGGCGACAGCGGCACCGGCAAGTCGACCCTTGCGGCGGGCTTCTACCGGATCTTCGGCGAGAGCCGGATCACGACGCTGTGTCTGGACGACTATCACAGTCTCGACCGGCGGGAGCGAAGGCTCCTCGGCATCACGGCCCTCGATCCTCGTGCCAACGACTTCTTCCGGATGGAGAGTCAGCTGCTCGACCTCAAACGGGGCCATCCGATCGTGAAGCCGGTCTACGACCATCGCGACGGGACGTTCGGCGAGCCCGAGGAGGTGATTCCCCGCGAGGTCGTCATTGTCCAGGGCCTCCACCCCTTTCTCGTCCCGGGCGTGCGGGCGCTCTTCGACCTCAAGGTCTGGCTCGACCCACAGGAGGCGTTGAAGCATCGCTGGAAGGTCCAGCGCGACGTGGCGAAGCGTGGCTACACGCCGGAGGCGGTCGCCCTGGAGATCGAGGCACGACGGCCGGACGTGGAGGCGTACGTCTCGCCCCAGCGACGCCTCGCCGACCTCATCGTCCGGTTCTACCGCCCGCCCGGGAAGGGCGACGACGAGCACCTGAACGTCCGGATCACCACGCGTGCAACCCTGCCGTCGCTGAAGCTGGACGGTCTCCTCGACGAGACCCGAACAGGCGTGCGGGCGGCGTCAGGCGAGGACGACGAGAAGGCCTCCGACATCCTCGAGATCGACGGTGGTATCGATCGAGCCACGGTCCGCGACCTCGAGGATCGGATCTGGGATCACATGGATGCGCGACACCAGCACCTCCGCCACCTCGCTCCGGAACAGTTCGGCGACTTCGCCGATGGCGCGCTTCGGAAGCACCACAGCGATCCGCTGGCGCTCACCCAGATCCTGCTTGTCCACCGGATCCTGAGCGCGAAGAAGTCAATGCTGCTCAGGGTCGACTTGAGCGCCCACGAGTCGTCGGATCACGACCACGAGTTGGAGGGCATCGCGCATGACCACGAGCACCCATAAAAGCGCCTCGAAAGGAGGCCAGTCATGACCGAGTCACGATCGTTCGATGCGGGCGTCAAGGAGTACCGCGACGCGGGCTACTGGCGGCCCGACTACGTGCCCCGCGACACCGACCTCCTCGCGGCATTCCGGGTCACCCCTCAGCCGGACATCGCGCCCGAGGAAGTGGGCGCCGCGATCGCCGCCGAGTCGTCCACCGGGACGTGGACCACGGTCTGGACCGATCGGCTGGTCGATCTCGATCGATACAAGGGCAAGTGCTACCGGATCGAGCCAGTGCCCGGCGACCCGAGCCAGTTCTTCGCGTTCATCGCGTACGACATGGACCTGTTCGAGGAAGGCTCGGTCGCCAATATGGCGTCCTCGATCATCGGCAACGTCTTCGGTTTCAAGGCCGTCCGGGCTCTCCGGCTGGAGGACCTGCGGATCCCGGTCGCCTACATGAAGACGTTCCACGGGCCGCCCCACGGGATCCAGGTCGAGCGGGACATGCTCAACAAATACGGGCGGCCGATCCTCGGGGCCACGATCAAGCCGAAGCTCGGCATGTCGGCCAAGAACTACGGCAGAGCCGTCTACGAGTGCCTTCGCGGCGGGCTCGACTTCACCAAGGATGACGAGAACATCAACTCCCAGCCATTCATGCGCTGGCGGGACCGGTTCAGCTTCGTCGCCGAGGCGATCCGCAAGGCGGAGGCCGAGACGGGCGAGCGCAAGGGCCACTATCTCAACGTGACCGCGCCCGATGTCGAGCAGATGCTTGAACGGGCGGAGTACGCCAGGCAGTGCTCCCCGATCATTATGGTCGACTACCTCGTCGTCGGGTTCACCAGCCATCAGACCCTGTCCAACTGGTGCCGCCGCAACGGGATGCTGCTTCACATCCATCGTGCGATGCACGCCGTGATCGATCGGCAGCGGAACCACGGCGTGCACTGGCGGGTCCTCGCCAAGTGGTGCCGGATGATCGGCGCCGACCACCTCCACAACGGCACGGTCGTCGGCAAGCTCGAAGGGGATCGCGCCGCGACGATGGCGATCAACGATCTGCTGCGCGACGACTTCATCGCCGAGGACCTGTCGCGGGGGATCTACTTCGACCAGTCGTGGGCCTCGCTGCCCGCAACCTTCCCGGTCGCCTCGGGGGGGATCCACGTGGGGCATATCCCCGACCTGCTCGAGATCTTCGGGGACGACACGATCTTCCAGTTCGGCGGAGGGACGCTTGGCCACCCATGGGGAAACGCCGCGGGAGCGACAGCGAACCGGGTCGCGCTCGACGCCAGCGTGCTGGCCCGCAACGAAGGCCGGGACCTGGCCGCCGAAGGTCCGGACATCCTGGCAGCCGCCGCGCGGCACTCGCCGGAACTGCGCGCCGCGCTGGACACCTGGCAGGACGTCAGGTTCGACAAGTTCGAGACCATCGATTCGCTCGATCTGCAGGAGGCGACGAAATGACGACGCCGGCGACGATGCGCCTCGAGACCTTCTCGTATCTTCCCCGCCTGTCCGACGAACAGGTCGCCCGGCAGGTTGAGCACATCCTGCGCCAGGGCCTCGTACCGGCGGTCGAGTACACCCTGGAGCCGGGGCCGCGGAGCGTGTACTGGAGCATGTGGGGGCTGCCGATGTTCGAGGTCCGATCCGTCGAGGGGGTGATGGCCGCGATGGCCGCCTGCGCGGAGGCGAATCCGGAAGGCTTCGTGAAGCTCATCGGGTACGACCCCCGGCGCCAGGGCCAGGTCGCGAGCTTCGTCGTCCACAGGCCCGCATCGTACGCCGGTCCCGGCTGAGGACGACGCCGCTAGGCCCTCCGCTACGCTGCCGACGAGCTCTCGGCGCCCCTCATGCCCGCGGCAGCGACCGCGTCGACGGCCTCCTCGGCGTGAATTGGCTCAGCGGCTCGGGTGTCGGGCGACCACGACCGGAACCGGTGACGTGCGCACGACCTGCTCGGAGACGCTGCCCATCACCAGGCGATCGACGCCACGTCGCTGGTGCGAGCCGACGACGATGAGATCGACCTCCTCGGCGATCGCCGCCTCGACGATCGCCTCCCCGGGGTCGCCCTCCCAGATCAGCATCCGGAGCGGCACGCCATCGCGGCGCCCCCGATCCACGATCCCCTGGGCTGCGATCTGGCGAGCCTCGCGCGCCTGGTCCATGCGCTGGCGATAGCCGCCGGTCGGCAGCCAAAGCCCCCGTGGGTCGATGACGCTGACCAGAAGCAGTGCGCCGTCAAGGCGGGTGGCGAGCTCGAAGGCAAGGTCCTCGGCGTTCGCGGAGGCCGACGACAGGTCGCTCGCCAGCAGGATCGTCCGGATCCCCGCGGGTAAGGTCCGCGCCTGGCCCGTCGAGGCCCTCGCCTGGGTCATCCGATGATCGGGATCTGGCAGGTGACGGCGGTCGAGCCCGCGGCCCGCGCCGCTGCTGCGACCGGACCGCCGGTGACCTGAGAGGTGTCGGCCGTGGCCTCCTGGACCACGAGCGTCGGCGACGCAAGGTCCATGCTCGGCTCGTGGATATTCATTGATTCAGGGTGGCGAACGCCACGCCGGCCCGGAAGTGACCTCCGGCCCCAAGCCGGGGTGCCAAATGACAGATCGCTATGGGCTGGGCTGGTAGATTGGCAACCATATGCCGGCCAAGCCAGCCCAGAGCGAACCGAGCCTGGGGGTCACCGAGTTCGAGGCGCTCGTGGAGGCGACCCGCGCGATCGCGGAAGTCCTCGACGTGGAGGCCGTCCTCCAGCTCATCGTCGAGAGCGTTCGCGACCTGGTCGGCGCGGAGTACGCAGCGCTGGGCATCGTCGATCCCAGCGGCCGGATCGAGCGTTTCGTCACGGTCGGCGTCAGCCCGGAGGAGCGCGTCCGGATCGGCGCCCCGCCACGCGGCCAGGGCGTGCTCGGCCTGATCATCCGCGAGCGCCGTCCCTACCGGATCCCGGATATCGGTAGCCATCCGGATTTCTACGGGTTCCCGCCCAACCACCCGGCGATGGGCTCGTTCCTGGGCGTCCCGGTCGTGACCCAGGGCCGCTCCATCGGCAACCTCTACCTGACCAACAAGCGCGATGCCCCCGAATTCAGCGAGTCGGACCAGCTGCTCGTCGAGATGTTCGCCCTCCGGGCGGGCATCGCCATCGAGAACGCCCGGCTGCACGAGCAGGTCCAGCGGCTCGCCATCGTCGTGGAGCGTGAGCGGATTGCCAAGGACCTGCATGACGGCATCATCCAGGCCATCTACGGCGTCGCCCTCTCGCTCGAGGACGTGCCGTTGATGATGGCCAGCGAGCCAGAGGAGGCCAGCGCACGGGTTGATCGGGCGATCGATTCGCTGAACCTGACGATCCGTGAGATTCGCAACTTCATCCTGGGCCTGCGCTCCGAGCTGCTCCACGGCGCCGATCTCCTTGCCGGCCTGGCCACGCTGGCCAACGAGTTCGGGACGACCGGGACGTCAGAAATCGAGCTCGACCTGGCGATCGACCCGGAGATCGCCTCGAGCATTCCGACGGGTCATCGCGTGCAGCTCCTGCAGATGACTCGCGAGGCGCTCAGCAACGCGGCGCGCCACGCTCGGGCGCGGCGGACGAGGATCGTCATGCGGGTCGAGGACGGGATGGTCGTCCTGCGCGTCGAGGACAACGGGATCGGCTTCGACGCGAAGGCGGCCCGCTCGGCGGGGCATCTCGGCCTGGCCAATCTGCACGACCGAGCGGCGGCGTTCGGCGGCACGGTCTCGATCGAGAGTACGCTGGGGGCCGGTACCACGTTGAGCATTCGCGTCCCACTCAGCAGTGCGGAGCTGGCTTCATGAGCAATCCGGAGGTCTCGACCCCGCTGCGCCTGCTGGTCGTCGATGACCACGAAGTCGTGCGTCAGGGTCTCGTGGCCCTGCTCGACCGCCGGGAGGCCTTCCAGGTCGTCGCCCAGGCCGGCACCGTCGCAGAGTCGATCGAGCAGGCGCGCCGGCACCAGCCGGACATCGTGATCATGGACGTCCGCCTGCCGGACGGCTCGGGAATCGAAGCCTGCCGGGCGATTCGCGCTGAGCTCCCCGCCACGCGGATCGTGATGCTCACCTCCTACCCGGACGAGGAGGCCGTCCTGAGTGCCATCGTGGCGGGCGCCAGCGGCTACCTGCTCAAGCAGATCCGCGGGCGTGACCTGGTGGCCGCCCTGGAGACCGTCGGTCGCGGCGGGTCGCTCCTCGATCCGGCCGTCACCGAGCGGGTGCTCGAGCGGATCCGCCGCATCGCCAGCGGCGCATCGGAGAGTGACGAACTCTCGCAGCTCACCTCACAGGAGCGCAAGATCCTGCTGCTGGTCGCCGAAGGCAAGACCAACAAGGAGATCGCGGGCGAGATCTTCCTGTCCGACAAGACGGTCAAGAACTATGTCAGCTCGATCCTGGCCAAGCTCAACCTGGAGCGTCGAGCGCAGGCCGCGGCCTTCGTGGCGAAGCACCGAATCGATCGCGGCGGGGTCTGACCCACGGCGCGGTCAGCCCGGCTGGCCGTTAGCGGTAGCCCGTTCGGAAGGTGAAGATGAACGGCCGGCTCAGTGGGGTGCCTCCACTGGCCGCCAGGACGCCTCGGACGGTGACCCGATAGCTGTGGTTCGCCGCGAGTCGGGAGGTCGGAATGATCGTGGCCACCCGGGTCGAGGCGTTGTAGCCGACCCGGATGCTGACCCATCGCCCGCGCGACAGGTCCTTCATCGTGATCGTTCGCGTCGAGACCCCGACCATCGGCACGGAGAACGTGATCCGCGGCCGGATCGACCGGGCCACGGAACGTGCGCCGTTGCGCGGCGACGACGCGTTCACCGCCGGGACGATGAGCTCGGGCGCCGGGACGGGGCCGATGCCCGGGTCGGGCGTCGGGCTCGCTGAGGGCGTCGGGCTCGCTGAGGGCGTCGGGCTGGCGTTGGGATCGGGTGTCGGGCTCGGTGACGCACTCGGGGATGGCGACGCGGTGGGCGACGGCGTCGACGTCGGGACCGTCCCGCCGCTTACCAGATCGAGGGCGGCGCCAACCTGGAGCAGGCCGTACCCGGACTCCGAGTTGTGGCCGCCACTGACCAGCGCCTTGGCGCTCTGGGTCAGGCTGGCAAACGCCTCGTCGGGCGTGAGGGTCGGATGCGCCGAACGGAGCAGGGCAACCGCGCCGGTGACGTGCGGGGTCGCCATGGACGTGCCGGATCCGTAGCCGTAGCCGCCACCGGGCAGCGTCGAGGCGATCCGCTCGCCGGGCGCCACGAGGGCCAGCGCCGACGTGCGGGTCGAGAACGAGCTGACAGCGGTCCCGTCATTCGTGGTCGAGCCGACGCAGATGACGTACGTGAAACTGCAGGGATACTCGTCGATCGTGGTGCCGTCGTTCCCTGACGCGGCAATCACGATCGCACCGGCCGAGTGCGCCGCGTCGAAGGTCCCCTGGAGGGACGCGGCGGCGGCAGGCTCGAGCGTGCCTCCCAGGCTCATCGTGATGATCCGGGCATCGTGTCCGATCGCCCAGTTCATGCCGGCGACCAACCCACCGAAGTCGCCTTCGCCGTCAGCGCTGAGCACCTTGATCGGCATGATCGAGACGTTCGGCGCGATCCCGGCGATCCCCGTGGCGTTGTTGGCGGAGGCCGCGATCGTGCCCGCGACATGGGTGCCGTGGCCGGCGTCGTCCGCCGTCGGTCCGAAGTTGCCCGGGCCGTCCGCGGCGCCGGTCAGCGCGTTGTAGCCGGGCACGAGGCGCCCGGCGAACTCCGGGTTCGACGCGTCGATTCCGGTGTCGAGTACCGCGACCACGACGCCGGGGGCGCCGGTGGTCCTCGACCAGGCTGCGGCGACCCCGATCGGCTCCAGATCGGTCTGGAGCCCGAAATAGGGATCGTTCGGCGTGCCGTCGGCCGGCCAGCCGAAGGCGTGGATCGGAGCAC
>JAUSJS010000045.1 GCA_030647575.1 Candidatus Limnocylindrales bacterium
AGCCCCAGGCTCGCCAGGAGCGCCGCCGTGCCTCCGCCGCGGAGATACGGAATCACCGGCACGACGGCCCCCAGCGCGAAGGCGACGAACGAACCGGCGGCCGCGCCCCAGGCCGAACCAAGCTCGTCGGGATTGAGTCCGAGCTCCTCGCGCACGAGCATGTCGAGCGCCGTTTCCGGGTCCTCGAAGATACGCTGGGCGATCCGGGCGGCCTCGTCCGGAGCGAAACCCTTCGCCCGGTACGAGGCGGCCAGCTCGGCCTCTTCCTCCTCGGGCATCGCCTCCATCTCAGCTCGTTCCAGGGCGATCTGGTGCTCGAACAGCTCGCGCTGGCTCTGCATCGAGATGTACTCGCCGGCGGCCATGCTGAACGCACCGGCCAGCAGACCGGCGATCCCCGCAAGGAGGATGAAGCTCGGGTTGTCGGCCGCTGCGGCGGTCACGCCCATCACCAACGACAGGTTGCTGACGAGTCCGTCGCTGACGCCGAAGATCACCGCGCGGAGCGTCCCCGACCGCCCGCTGCGGTGCCAGCGCTCGCTCTCTCCGACCTCCGCAGCACTCCCCGCTCGCCGCGCGATGGCCACACCGTCTCGACCGGGATCCGCGAGACCGGAGGCGCCGCCATCGGCCTTCAGCCGATCCCAGATTTGGGCGTGCTCCCGTTCGTCGGCGGCGATGGCTGCGACCTCGGGCGAGACGCCCTGCGATTCGTAGAGCTCCTCCTCGTCTCCCTCGAGGGCCTTCACCAGCTCGGCGACCGAGGCTGTCCCGAAGAGGCGGGCAATCAGGATGATGAAACGGACGCGCGCTCGCGGGCCTCCCGTGGCCGGAATGGTGGCACCGAGCTCGCGCAGCTTGGAGGCCCAGATGTCGGCGTGGCGGCGTTCGTTCGAGGCGATCCCGCGGAACGCCTCGGCCCGGCGGGCGTCCTTCTCGATCTCGGCGAGCGCGTCATAGAGCACGATTGCGTCGCGCTCCAGCTTCAGGTTGTCGATGCTCTGCTCGACGTCGATCGGGGGCATGGGGGCATCGTAGGCGATCCTCGACGGGTAGACTCACGGTGATGCGTCAGGTCGATTCACCGCCGTTGCGTTACTTCGCTGCGGCCGACGTCGCCGGCGCGATGCCGGACCTGGATGCGCGCCTGGCACTCGCCGAGCTGACCCTGACGGCCCTGGTGGCCGACGCCGAGTTGCCACCCAAGATCGCGATCCATCCGCGACCGGCGGGTTCCTTCGTGCATGCGATGCCGGCCCATCTGCGCGGCCCCGATCCGGGCGGTCGAGAGGATCTCGTCGGGATGAAATGGGTCGCCGGATACGCGACGAACAACGAGCTCGGGTTGCCGGCGATCAATGCCCTGGTGGTGATAAACGACCCGACGACCGGCCTGCCCATGGCGATCCTCGATGGTGGGCCGATCACCGCGGCACGGACCGCCGCCGTCTCGGGCGTCGCCATCCGTCGGTTCGCGCCACTCCTCGATGACCGCCGGCCGCGGGCGGCGTTGATCGGCGCCGGGGTGCAGGGTCGAAGTCACCTGCCCGTCCTCGGCCGCGTCCTGCCCGGGGTCGAGCTTTGCCTGTTCGATCGGCGTCCCGAACGCGCGGAGGCGCTCGCCGCCGAAGCCCGGAACACCGACGGCGTCGGCTCGGTGACGGTGGTGGCCGATGGGCGGTCAGCCGTCGACGGCGCCGATGTCGTCGTGACCGCTGCCTCGTTCGGGCCCGTGCGCCAGGTCATGACCTCGGACTGGCTGACCCCGAACGCGCTGGTCGTGCCCGTGGACTACGCCACCTACTGCGCCGCCGAGGTCGCGCGCGGCGCCGCCCTCTTCCTGGTCGACCAGCGCGAACAGTTCCTGGCCAATCGGGACGCCGGTCTGTTCGAAGGCTATCCGGAGCCGTCGGCCACGATTGGCGAGGCGTTGCTGGCCAGGACCCCGAGGCCGCCGACCGGGCGGGTCGTCGTGACCCACCTGGGAGTTGGTCTGGCCGACCTGGTCTTCGGAGATGCCATCGTCCGCCGCGCGCAAGCACTTGGCCTGGGGATCGAGCTGCCGCGCTGACGGACGTCAAGCGGGGAGGCGACCGGCCCGCCACACTAGCGGGCGGTCTGCCCGTACTCCGCGGACCCTGGAGGGATCGGTGCGCCTCATCAAGTCGGCCCTGGTGGTCCTGGTCGCGGTGGTCCTCGTGGCCATCATCGCGCTCGTCGGCCTGCTGGCGGCGCTAACCGCGCGGGCTCTGCCGAAGGCCACTGGCACGGCGCAGCTGCCCGGTCTGACGGCGCCGGTCACGGTGGTTCGCGATGACGCCGGGATCGCGCATATCACGGCCGACTCGACGCACGATCTGTTCTTCGCCCAGGGGTATGTCCATGCCAGCGAACGGATGTGGCAGATGGAGGTCTGGCGGCACATCTCCGCGGGCCGGCTGTCAGAGCTGTTCGGACCGAGCCAGCTGGACACCGACCGCTTCATCCGGACGCTGGGTTGGCGCGTCGCCGCCCAGCGCGATCTCGACGCCACCGGCGACGCGACGCGGAGCGTCCTCGACGCCTACACGGCCGGCGTCAACGCCTGGCTCGACGGGCATCGGGATTCGCTCGGGCTCGCCTTCCTTGCGAGTGGGGCCACGCCCGAGCCGTGGACCGATCTCGACACTGTGGCCTGGGGCAAGGTCCAGGCCTGGAACCTGGGCGGCAACTTCGATACCGAGATCTTCCGCTACCTGGCCGACGCCGCGCTTGGAAACCCGGCACGGACCGACGAGCTGTTTCCCGCTTACAGCGAGAACGCCCCGGTGATCACGCCGTCGGGACTGGCCGGTTCGGGCGGCGCCGGGTCAACGCCGGCCGGCGCCGAACGCGGGCCGGCGTCCGACGGATCGCAGGTCACGGCGGTGTCTTCGGGGCGGGTGAACGCCGGGGGGGCGTCATCGCCCGTTGACGCCGGCCAAGCGTCGGCCTGGCGATCCGTGGCGACGCTCGGCGGTGATGCCCTCGAGCTCGCCGGACTCGACGCCGCCGCGGGCCTCGCGTCTGACCATGGGATCGGTTCGAACAACTGGGTCGTGGCGCCCGCCCGCTCGGTGAGCGGCGGCGCACTCCTCGCCAACGACCCGCACCTCGGCATCTCCATGCCGTCGGTCTGGTACATGAACGGCCTGCACTGTCGAGCGGTCACCGAGGCCTGCCCGTACGACGTCGCGGGTGTTTCATTCCCGGGCATCCCGGGCGTGGTCCTCGGGCACAACGCCCGGATCGCCTGGGGCGCGACGAACGTCCGTCCGGACGTCCAGGACCTGGTGATCGAGGCGGTCGATCCGGCCAACCCGGACAGCTACCTTCACGACGGCAGGTCTCTCCCGTTCGACGTCCGTCACGAGGAGATCAAGGTGAAGAGCGGGGAGACCGTCGGGTTCGACGTGCGCTCGACCATCCACGGACCGATCCTCAACGGTGTCGACGACCGCCTCGCCGACGCGCCGCTGATGGCCCTGCGCTGGACGGCGACCATCGAGCCCGACCGGACCCTCGAGGCGGTCCTGGGCCTGAACACGGCCGCCAACTTCGAGGACTTCCGGGAGACCCTGGCGCTGTACGG
>JAUSJS010000047.1 GCA_030647575.1 Candidatus Limnocylindrales bacterium
ACACAGCGGCGTTCGACGCCATCGAGGGCGTCGAGCTCGCCCGTGAGCTGGCCACGCTCGTCATGATCGCCGCGGTCGGCTGGCTCGCCGGGCGAGGAGCACTCGACCGCCTGGCCTGGACGGCCGTCATCTTCGGCGCCTGGGACATCGTCTACTACCTCGGCTTGCGCCTGGCCATCGGCTGGCCGCCCTCGCTCGAGACCTGGGATGTCCTGTTCCTCGTTCCCATCCCGTGGGTCGGCCCGGTCTGGGCGCCGATGGTCGTGAGCGTCGCGCTGATCGGATTCGGGCTGGCGGCCGCGCGACGACTGCGAGCAGGGCGACCGATCGTCGTTGGTCCCGTCCGGGCACTGGCCGGTCTCGCCGGCGGTGGCCTGGTCATCGCGAGCTTCCTCGTCGACACGAGCCGCATCCTGGCCGGCGAGTCGTCCACCTGGACGGGTTGGCCGCTCTTCGGCGCCGGTATGGTGCTGGCGACCGCGGCGACGGTCAGCGCTCTCGGCGGAAGACCGAGCGCGCCTGCACCCGCGGCGTCCGCTTTCAGCATGGAACCGGAGGCCGACCCTCGGTCGGCTCACCGGACTGATCCACCCATCCCAACAGGAGGACGCCAACATGGCTGACAAGGTGAAGGACCCCGTCTGCGGCATGGAGATCCGTCCCGCGGACGCGGCCGCCACTGAGGTGCACGAGGGTCGGACGTTCTACTTCTGCAGCCAGACCTGCCACGACACGTTCGTCAACGACCCCCACCGTTACGGCCACCCGACCGAGGAGCACAGCGGCCACGCCGGCCACTGACGGACCCTGCGCTGGTCCGGCGGCACCCCCACCACGCTTTCGAAGGACCGCCACGCCATGGTCGTTCGCAACGCAGATGGACCCCGGCCCCTACCTTCGCCGTGACACCGGGCGGGCCGCCCTTCTACGGGCCTGCCGAGGCGTCCCACATGCAGAACGTCCGCGTCGTCGTCTATGGGTTCTTCGGCCTCGTGCTGATCGTCACGAGGCCCGTCGTGCAGGTGGTGACCATATCCGCCACGTCAGGTCGGCTCACGGTCGATTCAGATCACTCCGCGCACGGACTCGGCATGAACCGGAGCGAATCGGTCGGTTCCGGGCAGCCGGCGCACAAGGCTGACCCGTCGGACCGGTGGATGGTCGTTTATGGTCATCACGTGCCCAGCGTGTCATGCTCACGAAGGCTGGGGGCGCTGGCCGTCGTCTCACGTGTGATACTCTCGGCGCATGGCAGAAGTCACCATCCGCGAGCTGAGAAACCATGGCGGGGAGGTCGTTGACAGGGTCGCCGCTGGCGAGCGCGTGATCGTCACCCGGAGCGGCAAACCGGTGGCCGAACTGCGCCCTGTCCGTTCGACACTCGTCACGGCAGCTGTGCTGCTGGTGCGATGGCGACGGTTGCCACCCCTACACGAGGCTGCGCTTCGTGCGGACGTCGACGCGACGGTCGATCCAGGCCTGTGATCACGAGTGCGTTCGGCCTGCTCGACACGAGCACGCTGATCCTGCTGCCTCACCTGCGGGATCCTGCGGTCCTTCCCGAGCGGCCACTGATCTCGGCGATCACCCTCGCGGAGCTGTCCGCCGGTCCGCTGGTGGCGACCAGCGAGGTGGAGCGCGCCGCGCGCCTCGCCCACCTCCAGCAGGCCGAGGCCGACTTCGACCCGCTCCCGTTCGACGCCGACGCGGCGCGCGCGTTTGGGCAAGTCGCGGCGTCACTGCGTCGATCAGGTCGGAAGGCGTCTGCCCGAGCGTACGACGCGATGATCGCTGCCATCGCGATAGCGAATGAGCTGCCGCTCTACACCTGCAACCCTGACGACTTCGAGAACATCGATGGCCTGATGGTGATCGCGGTCGCCCATCCCGACCGTCCGGCGATGGCTGGCTGACGCACGCCGGAGTCGGGTAACCGCGTCGGCCCGTCGAGGCCTCCTGCGCAGGGTCGACGTGCTCTGAGTCGAACCGTGAGGGTTCGGTCGCGAACTGGCTCAGACGTGTGAGCCTGCCGCAGCTAGGAGCTCTCCCGAACGCTCCGCCGCCAGGAGTACTCGCGTCGTTCTGCCCGAAGCCGAAGGAGAAACTGCCGGACGACGATGTAGGCGACGAACATTGCTACGAAGACGACGCCGCCCACGCCGGGCACCTCGTTAAGAACGAGGAGCGCGGCCGCGACCCCGATCAGGAGGCCCGCAGCAGACTCCAGGAGCTGGGTCGGACCGCGACGCGCGCCGACTCGGCGATCGGAGGACCACACGCCCCAGCGGGAGCGGGTGCAGCGACCCGCGCAGCAGCCGGTGAAGAAGCACCCGAGGCGCCCGATCGCGACCGCGAAGAACAGGCCGGGCGCAGTGGCGTCGAGAAACACACCGATCGGCAGGTTGAATGCGAGCAGTGCGGCGACCGCCACGGCCGGAGCGATGACGAGAAAACCGTCGACGGACCAGCCTCCCAGCACCGACTGCCGCCACGGGCCCGGATGGAGGACCGCGTACCACACCTTCGCCCCGATCAGGCCCGACGCCAGCGCGATCAGGAACACGACCAGCGATCCACTGACCGAGACGTTCTCGCGCGCCAGGATCGTTGTCTGCACGACCAGCGCAACCATGATGCCGAGAGTGCCGAGGGCGGTGAAGCTCCCGGGGAGTACC
>JAUSJS010000048.1 GCA_030647575.1 Candidatus Limnocylindrales bacterium
GCTCGAACCGGTCGCTGCCCCCGCCAAGCCCAAGCGCGCAAAGAAGTCCGCCCCAGCCGCCGCGGCCGAAGAGCCTCCGATCGAGACCCAGGCCACATCGCCCACGACGACAACCAAGCCGAAGCGAACCTCGGTCAAGGCCGCCGCGGCCGCTGCCGGGGAATCGTCGGCCGCATCCGACGCAGCCGCACCGGCCAAGCCGACGCGCGTTCGGAAGGCCGCCAGGGTCGCTGCCGAAGAGGTGGCACCGTAGCCCGGGCGGTCAGGGCCGTCGCCCCGCGACGCGTCCCAAGTCGCTCCTGCGTCGCTTGCCGGACGGTCCGCCCGAAGCGAGAGTTGATGCGCGTCGTTCGGACGCCGGCTGGCGAGGTCGCCATCGACTCGAGCGGCCGGAGTGCCGGCCGCGGCGCCTACGTGTGCCGAACCGCAGAATGCATCGACAACGCGATCAAGAAGGGCGCCCTCAGCCGGGCGCTCAAAACCCCGCTCCCGACCGACCTGCGCACGGCGCTCATCGCCGGGATCGCGGATCCAACGAACACCACGATCGAAGGAGGAGCCCGTGGCCAGGAGTAGGAGCGGCACGCGCGGCCGTCGCGGGCCCCGCAAGCCGCCGCGCCGCGACGGAGCATTCGTGCCGGGTAGCGTCCAGGTTGCCGACCCGCGTGAGCGGGGCGCGATCGAGCTGCCAGGCACCATCACTGTCAAGGAGCTCGCTGAGCTGCTGGGGGTCAACCCGGCCGACATCATCCGCGAGTTGATCAAGAGTGGCATCTTCGCCACGATCAACCAGCTGGTCGATCGCGACACCGCGTCGCTTGTCGCGGGCGAGCTCGGCTATGAGGTCGCCGAGGCGGCGCAGGCGTCAGGCACGAACGGCGCCGACGGCGAGATCGACAGCCCGATCACCGAGGCGACCAAGGAGGTCCTCTACGAAGAGGACGACCCGTCGCTGCTCCAGCCGCGTGCCCCGATCGTCACGGTCATGGGTCATGTCGACCACGGCAAGACGAGCCTGCTCGACGCCATCCGGACGACGGAGGTCGCGGCCAGGGAGCGCGGCGGTATCACGCAGCACATCGGGGCGAGCGAGGTCACCCACGACGGCAAGCGCGTCGTCTTCCTGGACACCCCGGGTCACGAGGCGTTCACCGCGATGCGCGCCCGAGGCGCCCGGGTGACCGATATCGCGGTCGTCGTGGTCGCCGCGGACGATGGGGTGATGCCCCAGACGCTCGAGGCGATCAGCCACGCCAAGGCGGCCAAGGTGCCGATCGTCATCGCCCTCAACAAGATCGACAAGCCCGACGCCAATCCTGACCGGGTCAAGACCCAGCTGACCGAAGCCGGCATCGTCGTCGAGGAGTACGGCGGCGAGGTGCCGCTCGTCCCGGTCTCGGCCAAGACCCGCCTCGGCCTCGATGAATTGCTCGAGATGATCCTGCTGGTCGCCGACATCCAGGAGCTCAAGGCCAATCCGAAGCGACCGGCCGTCGGGACCATCGTCGAGGCCGAGCTCGACAAGGGCCGCGGTCCCGTCGCGACCGCACTGGTCCAAACCGGAACGCTCAAGGTCGGCGACATCATCGTCGTCGGCGAGACGTCCGGACGTGTCCGCGCCCTCGAGAACGACAAGGGTAAGCGAGTCACCAAGGCCGGCCCGTCGAGCGCGGTCGTCGTGCTCGGTCTCTCGGAGGTCCCGGCCGCCGGCGACATCCTGCGCGTCGTGAGCGATGACAAGGAGGCCCGCGCGATGGTCGAGAGCCGCAAGGCCGCGACCGCCGCCAAGGGCGGGGAGGGGAGTGGTCGCGCGACGCTGGAGGATCTCTACCGCCAGATCCAGGCCGGCCAGGCCAAGGAGCTGCGGGTCATCCTCAAGGCCGACGTGTCCGGTTCGCTCGGCGCCATCACGTATGCACTCGAGCAGCTCGACCAGGACGAGATCCGCCTCAACGTCCTGCATGAGGGCGCCGGCGACATCACCGACAACGACATCATGCTCGCGGCCGCGTCGAACGCGATCGTCGTCGGCTTCAACACGAAGATCACCGAGACCGCCCGCCGTGCCGCCGAGGCCGAAAGGGTCGATGTCCGGCTCTATGACATCATCTACAAGCTGACTGCCGACATCGAGGCGGCCCTGAAGGGTCTGCTCGAACCCGAGGTCATCGAGGTGGTGGAGGGTCGGGCCGAGGTCCGGCAGGTCTTCCGCGTCGGCAAGAACACCGTCATCGCCGGCTCCTTCGTGACCGACGGCCGAATCGTCCGTGGCAACGCGCGGGTCTGGCGAGGGGGCAAGGTCATCGCCACCGACAAGATCGAGTCGCTCCGGCGCTTCCGCGACGACGTTCGCGAAGTTGCCACGAACTACGAATGCGGCATCGGTCTCGCGGGCTTCCACGATCTGGTGGAGGGCGATGTGATCGAGTGCTTCACGTCTCAAACGCTCAGCCGAGCTGTGGCCGGCTGACCGTGGTCGCCGTCGGGTGAGCAGAAGGCGTCGACCGAGACTTGACCGATGAGCCAGCGGACCGAGCGGGTCGACGAGCTGTTGCG
>JAUSJS010000173.1 GCA_030647575.1 Candidatus Limnocylindrales bacterium
GGCGGTCAACGGCGGCCCTCGCGGTTCGGATCCGGGCGCTGAGCGACGTACCTGTAGCCGCGCTACAGGATCGCTGCATGGTACGGGCGAAGGCGGCGGGCGTCAACGCAGGAATCGTGCGAATCTCGCACGCTGCTCGACCGATCCGGCCTTCCGCCGCAGCCCGCCTGTACCTATACTTCAGTTTCGTGAAGCCAACCTGCGGAGGGATCGAGTGGCCACGGAACTCCAGCTCGGCGCCCGCATCCGAGCACTGCGCCAGGCGCGGCGGCTGACCCTGCGCGACGTCTCCGAACGGGCCGGCGTGACCGAGAGCTTCCTGTCGCAAGTCGAGCGCGACGTGACCAGCCCGTCGATCGCGACCGTGCAGCGGATCGCCCACGCGCTGGATCTGTCCATCGCCCAGCTCTTTGCCGAGGAACCGGCGACGGGTCGGGTCGTTCGCCGCGAGGCGCGCCGCCGGGTAGCCTATCCGGGGCTCAAGGCGGTCGACGAATTCCTGACCTCGAACATGGCCGGCAAGCTCCAGGTGATCCTTTCGACCATCGAGCCTGGCGGCGGCACAGGTGCCGAGCCGTACACCCACGATTCGGATGAGGAGGTGGTCGTCGTCCTGGCCGGCGTCCTGGATCTATGGGTCGGCGACAAGCATTACGTCCTGCGCGAGGGCGACGCCATCACCTTCCCGTCGCGCCTTCCGCACTGGAACATGAACCACGGGGAGGCCCAGGCCGTGGTCCTGTTCTGCGTCACGCCGCCCAGCTTCTGAGCGACCTTAGAATGGGTCGGACATGTATGCCGTAATCATGGCCGGCGGGGGCGGGACGAGGCTTCACCCGTTGAGCCGACCGGAACGTCCGAAGCCCTTTCTGCCGCTGGTCGGCGACGAGTCGCTGCTCCAGGCGACGGTCGCCCGCCTCGATGGCGTGACCGACGACATCACGATCGTCACGGATCGGCGGTACGAGCGACTGGTTCGCGCCCAGCTCCCCGGCGTGGCGGTGCTGACCGAACCCCTCGGTCGGAACACCGCTGCTGCGATCGCGCTCGCCGCGCTCGCCCTCGAGCGACCACAGGACGAGGTGATGCTGGTCCTGCCGGCCGATCAGACGGTCGAGAAGACCGACGTCTTCGCCGGCGTGCTGCGTGGCGCCGAGCACCTGGCGACAGGGTCTTTCGACCTCGACGATCCCCTCGTCACCCTCGGCATCCAGGTCGACCGGCCGGCGACGGAGTACGGCTACCTGATCCCAGATCTCGAACGCGGCGATGAGATCCACGGCCTTCGGGCCTACCCGTTGCTGCGCTTCGAGGAGAAGCCCAAACCAGCTCGCGCCGAGGAGCTCGCCGAGCAGTCAGGCGTCGCCTGGAACGCGGGCATCTTCCTGTGGCGCCGGCGGGCGATTCTGGCCACACTCGGGCGCTACACCGGGCTGCTCCAGTCGCTCGGGCCGATGGTCGCCTCGCCCCAGATGCTCGACCATGCCTACGAGTCGATCCAGCGGGCCGTCTCGATCGACCATGCCGTGATGGAGAGCAGTGCCCGCAACGGCGTCGTGGTCATGGCCTCGATGGACGTGGGCTGGTCGGACATTGGATCGTGGTCGGCGCTCCTCGCGGCGATTGGTGCGCGGGGCACGGGATCGGTGGTCCAGGCTGGCGAGACCGTCGAAGTGGAGGCTGACGATCTGGTAGTCCGGCGGGTCGATGGGCGGCTCGGCGTCATTGCCCCGCCCGAGCGCGGTAGCATCACCGCGGTGCACCCGATCGCCGTCCTGCGCGGCACGGGTCCCGATCGGGACCGCATCGAGGCGCTCATTCAGCGCTGTGCCTAGCCGGAGGAACGAGGTTGACCCTGGCGAGCGAAGCCCCCGCGCCCACGACGATCGTGTTCGGCACCGACGGCTGGCGCGCGCGAATCGCCGACGAGTTCACCTTCGACAACGTCCGCCGCTGCGCTGACGGGGTGGCTCAGTACGTCGTCGATCGCGGCGAGCAGGCCAAGGGCGTCGTGATCGCCTACGACCGGCGGTTCGCGTCCGAGCACTTTGCCCAGGCCGCCGGCGAGGTGATCCTCGCCCGCGACATTCCGGTCGCCTTCGCCGTCCACGCGGTCCCGACCCAGATGAGCTCGTACGAGGTGATCGAGCGCGGCGCCGCGGCCGGGATCGTGATCACCGCCAGCCACAACCCATGGGTGGACAACGGGTTCAAGGTCAAGGCCCCGACGGGTGCGGCCGCCGGTGCCGAGATCCTCGGGGTCATCGAGGCCCGCCTCGCCGAGAACGGTGGCGCGGCCATCGCCCGGCGGCCGTTCGCCGACGCCGAGGCAGCCGGGCTCGTCGAGCGCTTCGATCCGTTCGAGGGATACCAACGGTTCGTCCGCCGGACGGTCGACATCGATGCCCTGAAGGCGGCCGACGTCCACGTCCTGGTCGATCCCATGTGGGGTGCCGGGAGTGGCTGGCTCTCGCGGCTCCTGTCGGGTGGGCGCATCCGGGTCACCGAGATCCATCAGGAGCGGAACCCGTACTTCGGTGGCGTCAACCCCGAGCCGATCCGTCCCAACATCGATGAAGCGCTGGGCATGCTCGCCCGCGATGGTTTCGATCTCGGCTTGCTGCTCGATGGCGACGCCGATCGGGCGGGCGCGGCCGACGAACGTGGCACCTTCATCCACCAGCTCCAGGTCACCGGCCTGCTCATGTACTACCTGGCCGAGCATCGCGGCTGGCGCGACCCGGTCGTCGTCAGCGTCAACAACACGTCGATGGCGGCACGTCTCGGCGAGAAGTACGGGATCGCCACGTACGAGACCCCCGTGGGCTTCAAGAATATCGGGCCGAAGATGATCGAGACCGGGGCGATGATGGGCGCCGAGGAGTCGGGCGGGTTCGGCTTCGGGATGCATCTGCCCGAGCGCGACGGGATCTATGCCGATCTGCTGCTGCTCGATCTCTTCCTGCGCGAACGTGCCGCCGGCCGATGGCCGGTTTCGCGGGCGATCGAGCGCTTTCATGAGATCGCCGGCCCGTCGTTCTACCGGCGGATCGATGTCCACATCGACCGTCCGCTCTACCCCGAGACGAAGCGACGGCTTCTGGTCGACCTCCGCCAGCAGGCCCCGGCCGAGCTGGCCGGCCAGCCGGTGACCCGGACCCTGCCCCTGGAGACCGGCGACGGCTTCAAGTTCTGGGTCGGCGACGGATCGTGGCTGCTGGTCCGGACGTCCGGCACCGAGCCGCTGGTCCGGATCTACACCGAGGCGACCTCGGGGGCGACCCGCGAGGCGATGCTGGTCGCCGGCGAGCAGCTGGTCCGGGGCTCATGAGCGCGGACGCGATCGGGACCGGACGGCGGGTCGACAAGCCATGGGGTCATGAGCTGATCTGGGCGCACACGGACCGCTACGTCGCCAAGACCCTGGTGATCGAGGCGGGCAAGCGGCTCAGCCTGCAGCGCCACCTGGTCAAGGACGAATCGATCCTGGTCTCGTCCGGGCGGCTGCGCCTGGTGCTCGAGGACGATGAGGGAACGGTCTGCATCGAGGAGCTCGGTCCCGGTGAGCACCGCCACGTGCCGACAGGTCGGATCCACCGGTACGAGGCGATCGAACGCTGCACGCTGATCGAGGTCTCGACCCCCGAGCTCGACGACGTCGTCCGACTGGAAGACGACTTCGGGCGCGAAGGGACCAGCGCGCCGTAGGGCGTGGTCCTGGTCAGACCGGGACGATTTGGGGATGCCCTCGGCGGCCGTCGGGTGTAGGCTTCTGACACGCG
This sequence comes from Candidatus Limnocylindrales bacterium, assembly GCA_030647575.1. GTDB lineage: Bacteria > Chloroflexota > Limnocylindria > Limnocylindrales > CSP1-4 > SPCO01. The sequence continues at coordinate 3,783 of JAUSJS010000173.1, forward strand.
ACCGCCATCACCGGTCGAGGTGCATGACCGGACGGCGGCCCCGCCAGCGCCCTCGAGGGCAACGGAGGTAGCACCGCGATGCACAGTTCCCTGATCGGCAAGGTCGAGAAGGCAAATCGGTACGCTCGCGAGCTCGATCGGATCACGATCGATCGACTCTCGCTCACGTTCCGCGGCGACAACGACACGCACCATGTCGACCTCGACGCCGGCCAGTGGCGATGCACCTGCCACTACTTCGACAGTTGGGGATCATGCGTTCACCTTCTGGCGCTCCAGAAGGTGCTCGGGGTGATGTTGCCCGAGGAAGCCCAGGTCTCCATCTTCGCGGCGGAGCCAGTCCCGACCGCCTGACCCGAGATGCCGCCCGGCAGGGCCGGCGAAGCGAACACGGCGCGGACGATCTGCATCGTCCGCGCCGATTCGTTTGTCAGTCGACCTCCATGAGCCAGTAGTAGGCGGCCGACCCTCGGTTGTCGGCAAACCAGACGCTCACGTTGACGGACCATGTGCCTTGTGGCGGGGCCGCGAAGGTGACTGGGCCGCCCATTCCTTCGCCGAGGCCGACCGGCGCAGATCCATCCAGACCGCCGGGCGCTATCCGGCTCACCGTCCAATTCGCGATGGCCACAGGCTGCGCGAGCGTGAGCGTCAATCGCTCGCCGGACCCCAGGTGGATCGGACTCCCGTCCAGCCACGGCCCATCTGAGCCACTGTTCTCCCAGCTGAAGGATCCGAGCTCACCGATGACCGGATCGCCGCCCTCGACGGCGATCGAGGCGGCGGGCGGCTCGGGCATGGGCGTCTCCGGGACGGGCGAATCCGAAGGCGGTACCTCTGTTGTTGGCGTTTCCGACGGGACGGCCGTTTCCGATGGCTCCGCGGAGGCCGCGGCAATCGTGACGGACGGGGAGTCGGCCAGGCTGGCGCCCGGCCGGCTGCAGCCAGCAAGGAGCAGGCTTGCCGACACGAGCGCCAACAAGACCGGTCGCGCGGATCGATGGACTGTCACTGTCATTCCTTTCATCGAACGGGAGGACGGACCGGGACGCGATCCTGCGCGAGAGCGAACCACTACTGACCTACGGCGACGGTCACGGTCGGCGATGTCGCGGCTCGGAGACCTTCACCGGGCGGCTTCGCGAAGACGGCCCGGAACTCTGTGCGGGATTGGAGGCTCAGCGACTTCGTGTAGGTGCCGGAAGTGGACCCGTAGGCCATCGTTCCGGCGGGAAGCCACGCCGTCGTCCCGGCGGCGCGCTGCTGCAGGGTCACGGATCGCAGGGCGACAGGATTCAGGGCGAGGCGGACGTAGCTCGAGACGTTGGCGACCTTGAGGGTGGCGGTCAGGGTGGTCGTGCCGCCCTTGGCGACGGCGGTCGGGTTGGCGGTCAACGCCAGCGTCGTGGCGAGATCCAGGCACGTGGAGTACTTCGCGCCCCAGCCCTGCATGTCGTACTGAAGCTGCAGGCTGGCCACGTCGCACCGGCCGAACGCGTGGGCGTTCCACCCGGCCTTCGGCTTGGCATGTGAACCGGTCTGAACGACCGCATCGGTATAGTCGGACTCGCTCGTGAAGGTGCTGTGGTGGTCCAGGATCTCGACGTGCCCGAACTCGTCGAGCATGATGTTCTCCACGTCGTAGCATCCATCGGGCCAGGTTGTATAGGCCTGGCACCAGCGCAGCGAGCCCCAGTCGAACTTGTGGCCCTGTTCGCGCATCCACATCGAGAAGCTGGTCGGGGCGCTGCGGCTGAAGCAGGCAATGCCGATCGGGCTGCACGTCGCCCCGACGCCGTAGCCGATCAGGTTCGAGGCGCCAGTCGCATAGCCGAACGTGGCCGCCTGCGAGCCGCGCGTGGCGCTGGCGTCGGCTGCCGCCGCCTTGATGGCGGTTTGGTAGGCAGCGGCGGGCACGGACCCGGCCCGCCAGCTGAATTGCAGGCTCTGGTTCTGGTTCCAGCGCCCGCTGAAGATGGGATCCGGCCCGTGGGCCGTGACACTCGTGGCGGCCACGAGCAAGGCGATCACCGCCGCCACGGCGCAGGCCAACCAGCGGACCGAGCGCACCCTGGCTCGATCCGACATCCACATCCGGGTGTTCATCGCGCGACCTCATCGAGCTGGACGGTCGTACCGTCCGGGACGTGGCGGAGTTGGGTCTGGGCATTCGGGCCGCTGCCCGGAAGGCGCCCGTCGGGGCCCAGGACGACCCACCCGGACGGGACTCGCGTCGCAGCCTCGGCCACGGTCGTCGACGGGTGCAATCGCAGGCCGTCGGGAAGGCGGCCGAGGTCGGTGGCTGACGACCCGTCGAGGGCGATGGCTCGGAGCGCGACGCCGGATTCGTCGAAGACCTCGTGGACCAGGCGGGGCCCGTCCGGTGTCGCGATCACGACCGCCACGGCTCCGGCGTCCGCAAGGACCTCCCGGCCGCCGCTCTCCAGGTTGACGGCGACGATCGGGCAGGGGAAGGCGGGGCAAGCGGCGTAGGCGACCAGCACGTCGCCGTCGAGCCCGACCAGCGTGCCCAGATCCGGCTCGGCGACCGTCCGCGGCGTGCCGCCGGCTGGGTCGATGACCCGGGTTCGGCACGCAGCCTCGCCACACGACTGGATAGCCAGCGTCCGACCAGAGACGTCCCAGGAGAGCTCAGTCGTGTATGTCCGGCCGAACCGGACGTCGGTGCCGATCGGTTCCAGGATTCGCACGGCCGGCAATGTGCCGTCCAGCGGTCTCGTCCAGATGCCGAGATCCTCGCGCGTGGCCCGATCGACGCGCATCTCGTAGATCGTTTCGCCCGCCGGATCGATCGTCGCCCGTCGGATGACGGCGGATTCCTCGGCCACGGCCCACGAGCATTCGCCGGCCACGTTCACCGCCTCGAGTCGCGAGGTCGAGCCATCATCGGCACCGACCAGGACGATCCGACCGAACGGGCCCGCGGCGAACGACTCGGGCGGCAGATCCATAATCCGGCTCGATCGGTCGCCGGCGGTTCCCAGGGCCAGGCGTTGACCCTGCAACGCTCCCTCGTGGTCGAGGCGGGGATCCAGCCGGAACCATGCCTCCAGGTGCAGATCGCCTAGTCCGATCGGCCCGGGCGATCGCGCCGCGGAGACTCGATCCCCCGCCTCGTCGTCGCAGGCGGGTGGCATCCACGGACGTTGCCCGGCACCGATCGCGGTCGACGCGATCGACCCAACCGCGCCGAGGGCAATCACCCCCGGACCTATCCAGCGCAGCCATCGTGACTCCATCACGGTCGAACTCCTCCGGCGGGACAGGCTGTGGCGGGAGGAGGGCGAGGTGGCGATGGTCGCAGGCGCCTCGTATCGGCGGCTTATCAGCCGCTTCACCCGGGGCAAACCGACGATCGTGGCGGACGAGTTCCTGTGCTAGGCTCAGCGAGACATCTCTGTGTCACGCCGCGTGGTCGCGAAGCCGGTGAGATCCCGGCACAGTCCCGCTACGGTGAACGCCCCTTAAGGGGCGCAAGTCCGGTCGCCGACCTCACGGTGCATGCTTGAACCTTCGAGAGAAAGGTAGGCAGGACCGTGCGACCCACCGGCTGAGACCCCTCGTTCGACCCACCTCGAAACGAGGGGTTCGCGATTCTTCGCGCCCCTCCGCCAGCCTGTTTCGCCCGGAGGTTCCCGTGTCCCGCCGCCCGCGCTCGTCGCGCCCGCTTCCACATCTCGACCGATTCGTCGTTGCCCTCGTCGCGACCCTCGTCCTGGCCCTGGCCGCCTGCACCAGCGGTGGTGCTGCGCCTTCCGCGAGTGCCGTCCCGTCCGCCGCCGCGACCCCGGCTCCGACCGTCGCGCCGACGAGCAGCCCGACCGCCGCACCGGCCTTCCCGACCACCCTGACCGACGACGAAGGGACGGCCGTCGAGCTCGCGACCGAGCCCCGCAAGATCGTCTCGCTGACGCCGGCCACGACCGAGATCGTCTTCGCCATCGGGGCGGGTGATCGCCTCGTCGCCACCGACGACGGCAGCGACTACCCGGCCGATGCCGTTCCGCTACCCGACGTCGCGACCTTCGGTTCGGTCGATGTCGAGCAGATCGTCAGCCTCGGCGCCGACCTCATCATCGCCGGCGGGCTGGGCTTCACCCCGGCCGAGTCGATCACCCAGCTGCGCTCGCTGGGTATCCCGGTCGTCGTGGTCTACGCGCCTTCGATCGACGGCGTCTACAAGGACATCGAACTGGTCGGGGCGGCCGTCGGTCGGTCGTCCGAGGCCGTGACCCTGACCGACGTTATGAAGGCTGAGATCGGAGCGATCGCCGACGCGGCGTCCGCCGCAGCGGCGGCATCGGGCTCGAAACCGCGCGTCTTCTACGACGTCGGCTACATCGACCAGACCGGCCAGATCTACGGGCCCGCCGAGGGGTCGTTCCTCGCCGAGATGGTCGGCCTGCTCGGGGTCGACGTGATCACCGCCGATCCGGTCACGTACGAGATCCCGCTGGAGACGCTCATCGAGCGCGACCCCGAGGTCATCATCCTGGGCGTCAACGCGTTCTATGCGCCGACGCCGGAGATCATCGCCAAGCGCAATGGTTGGAGCGCCGTGACCGCCGTGAAGAACGGCGATGTCCGGTCGGTTCAGGACACCGAGATCACCCGACCCGGCCCGCGCCTGGCGGTGGGCCTGCGGAACCTCGCGCTCGCGATGTACCCGGACCTCGACCTCCCGCCGGCACCGTAGCCCGACCACGATGGCCGCCCCGGCGATCCCCGCGGAACTCGGTCCGGGCGGCCTGGCCGGCCGGATCCGCGGCCGCCCGGTCGCCATCGCCGTGGTCGGCCTCGCGGCGCTGGCGGTCCTGCTCATCGCCGGGGTGACACTGGGCTCCGCCCAGACCAGCCCCGGCGACACGATCGGCGTCATCCTGTGGCGGGCCCTGGGCCTCGATACCGGTCACGCCTGGTCGTCCGCGACGGAGACGATCGTGTGGGACCTGCGGGTCCCGCGCGTCCTGACCGCGATGCTGGTCGGGGCCGGTCTGGCCGTGGCCGGGGCCACGCTCCAGGGGCTCATTCGGAACCCGCTGGCCGACCCGTACATCCTCGGCACAGCGTCCGGCGCGGCCCTCGGCGCCGCGGTCGCGGTGCTCATCCCCATCCGACTGGTCGTGATCGAGTTCGGACTCGTCCACGGGCTGGCATTCGTCGGGGCGCTGGGGACCGCCTTCGTCGTCCTGCGCGCCGGCGGCTCCGGGGTGAGCGGCGGCCTGACCCGTCTCCTCCTGACCGGCTACGCCGTGAGCTCCGTCCTGGCCGCCCTGCTGACGATGGCGATGTACGTCTCCGGGAGCAACCTGCGCCAGATCTTCTCGTTCCTGCTGGGCGGGCTAGGCGGCTCGTCCTGGGCACGGCTCGCGGTCGCGGCACCGCTCATCGTCGGGACCTGCCTGATCGTGGCCTGGCGTGCCCGGATCCTGGACGGGTTCCTGCTCGGTGACGCTGCCGCCGGCCATCTCGGGCTGGACGTTAAGCGCGAGCGGCGCATCTTCCTCGCCCTGGCGTCCATGGCCACGGCCGCCGCGGTCGCCATCAGCGGCCTGATCGGGTTCGTGGGGCTCGTCGTGCCCCACGTCGTGCGGCTGCTGGTCGGGCCGGCCGGCCGGCGACTGGTCCCGCTGTCGGCGATCCTCGGGGCAGCCCTGCTCGCGGCCGCGGACCTGGGGGCGCGCCTGGTCGGCGACATCCCCGTCGGGGTGGTCATGGCCCTCGTCGGTGCGCCGTTCTTCCTGTTCCTGCTGTCGCGGATGCGTTCCGGGTACGAGTTGTGAACGACGTGCCGGCGCCCGCCGCCCTCGCCGCCACGCATCTCACCGTTGCCTACGGTGAGCGGGCGATCGTCCGCGACGTGACCCTCTCGATCCAGCCGGGCGAGCGGGTGGCCCTCGTGGGACCCAACGGGGCGGGCAAGTCGACGCTGCTCCGGGCGATGACCGGGGCGCTGGCCCCGCGGACGGGCACCCTCCTGCTCGGCGGCGAGTCGATCGGCTCGATCGACCGCAAGACCGTGGCCCGGACGATCGCCGTCGTCCCAGAGCTCGTCACGCTCCCGTTCGAGATGACCGTCGACGAGGTCGTGTTGCTCGGGCGCCTGCCCCATGACCCGCCGCTGACGGGGCCCCGACCGAGCGACCGGGCGGCTGTCGCCGCCGCGATCGAGCGGGTCGGCGTCGGTCACCTCCGTCGGCGTGACGCGCGCCAGCTGTCGATGGGCGAACGCCAGCTGGTCTTCCTCGCGCTCGCCATCGCGCAGGGCGGATCGGTGCTCGTCCTCGACGAACCGACCGCGCACCTCGACATCCGCCACCAGGTGGATGTCATGCAGCTGCTCGTGGACCTCAACGGGCGCGACGGGACCACGATCGTGGCAGTCCTCCACGACCTGGCGCTGGCGGCCCACTTCTTCCCGCGGGTCGTTGTCATGAACGGCGGCCGGATCGTGGCCGACGGTCCGCCGGCGACGACCCTCGACGACGACCGGATCCGCGATGTCTTCGGTGTCGATCCGGCGATGGTCCGGCTGCCCGTGGGGACCGCGTGATTCGGCGCCTTCCGGCGGACGATGCGGAGGCCGGACTGGCGCGACGGGACGATGAGGGGCACGTCGGCGCCCTCGGTCGGCAGGCCGGCGAGCTGCGGGCCGCCCTCGCGATGCTGACCCGGCTGCCGGTGGCCAGCCAGTCAGGTGTGGGCACCGGGGCGCGGGCGTTCGCTATCGTCGGAGCCCTGGTCGGGCTGGCCGGGTTCGTCCCGCTCGTGGGGCTCGGGGCTGCCGTCCCGCCCGCGTCGGCGATCCTGGCCGTTGCGGCGATGGCGGTCCTGTCCGGCGGAATCCATCTCGATGGCCTGGCTGACACCGCCGATGCGCTAGTCGCGGTCGGGCCGGACGCGGCCGAGCGTGCACGCAAGGACCCCGCCGTCGGCGCTGGTGGCGCGGCCACCCTGATTCTGGTCCTCGGACTGGAAGTTGCGACGCTGACGCTCCTCGTGACGGGCTCGGGTCCGCTCTTCGCCGGAGTCACCTGCGTCGTCGCCGGCACGGCGTCTCGGACCGTTCCGGTCGCCCTGGTGCGGCTCGCTCGCTCGCGCGCGAGCGCCGGGGGCCTCGGCACCTGGTTTGCCGGGCGGGCGACGACCCCCGACGCGGCCGTCGCCCTCACAACGGGCCTGGCGGTCACGATCGCCGGCGGTCTCGCGATCGGCGCACCGGCACTGCTCGTTGCCGGCCTGGTCGGCGGAATCGGCGGCGTGGCGCTGGGACTCGGATTGGTCCGCGCCCGGCGCCAGCTGGACGGCGACCTGCTCGGCGCCAGTGTCGAGCTCGCATTCGCGGCCACCGTGCTGGCCGCCGCGGCGCTCGTCGGCTGGCCAAGTGTCTGACGCGATCACGAAGGGCGACCGATGGCCGACCCGCTGATCCTGGTCCTCGGCGGAACGAGGAGCGGAAAGAGCCGCTACAGCCTCGAGCTGACCGAGGGATTCGCCGGCTCCGGCCGGGCGACCTTCCTGGCGACCGCCTGGCGAGGCGACCCGGAGATGGAGCGGCGGATCGCTCGTCACCAGCGGGCCCGGCCGGCCACCTGGCCGACAGTCGACGTCGGGACGGACCTGGCCGCGGCGATCCGCCGGGCGAACCCGGTCGAGCCGATCCTCGTCGAAGGCCTGACCCTCTGGCTGAGCGCCCTGGTCGGCGACGATCTCGTGGACCCCGATCCGATCCTCGACGGCCCGGTCGCAGCTGCCCTGGATGCCATCCGCGCCCACCGTGGCTCGGTGGTTGTCGTGAGCGACGAGATCGGCCTCGGGATGGTCCCGATGCACGCCGGTTCGCGCACATTTCGCGACCTGGTCGGGTTGGTCCATCAACGGTTTGCCGCGCAGGCCCACGAAGTCGACCTCGTGGTGGCCGGTCTGCCGCTCACCCTCAAGCCTGCGAGACGGGAGTGAACGCCGCGGCCGAGGACGCCGGCGCGCTCGCCGCGGTGATCGATCAGATCGGCCCGCTCGACGGCGCCGCAATGGCTGCCGCCGCCGGGCGGCTCGACCGGCTGACCAAACCACCGGGCAGCCTCGGCCGCCTCGAGGAGCTGGTAATCACCCTCGCCGGCATCACCGGCCGCCCGGACGCACCCCTTGCCCACCGCCAGATCGTCGTCGCGGCCGGCGATCACGGGGTGGTCCGACAGAACGTATCGGCCTATCCGTCAGAGGTGACTCCACAGATGGTCTCGAACTTCGTCGCCGGCGGGGCCGCCATCAACGTCCTCGCTGCGGCGGCCGGCGCGTCGGTCACGGTTGTGGATGTCGGGGTGGCGCTCCCGATCCCCCGAGTCCGCCGCGACCGCCGGCGGGGCGGGCGCCTGGTGCGGGCGCGCATTCGCAACGGGACCGCGGACATGACCCAGGGTCCGGCGATGAGCCGGGGGGACGCGCTCCACGCCGTCAACGTGGGCCTCCGGCTCGTCACCGATCTCCGGTTGCGTGGCGGCATCGACGTCCTTGGGGTCGGCGAGATGGGGATCGGCAACACGACGGCCGCCAGCGCCATCGTGGCCGCCCTGACCGGCGAGCCGGTCCACCGGGTGACCGGTCGTGGGACCGGCGTCGACGACGAGGCACTGGCGCGCAAGGTCGCCGCTATCGAAGAGGCCCTCGCGGTCAACCGACCCGATCGCGCCGATCCGATCGGCGTGCTGGCAGCGGTCGGCGGATTCGAGATCGCGACGCTCGTCGGGCTGATTCTGGGCGCGGCCGCTGCGCGGATCCCGGTCGTGCTCGACGGCTTCATCACCGGCGCCGCGGCCCTCGTCGGCGCTGCCCTCCAGCCCGCTCTCGCGCCGCGTCTCATCGCCGCGCACCGCTCGCCGGAACCGGGACACGCGATCGTCCTCGAGCGGCTCGGCCTGCGGCCATACCTCGATCTGAGCATGCGGCTCGGCGAGGGGAGCGGAGCGGCCCTCCTCATCGGCCTGCTCGCCACCGCCTGCCAGGTCCGCGACGAGATGGCGACGTTCGAGTCGGCGGCGATCTCTGGCCCCAGCGGTGGATGAGCTCCTGCTCGTCCGCCACGCCGCGACGCTCTGGTCCGGACGGCGCTACTGCGGCCGCAGTGACCAACGGCTGAGCGACGCCGGCGAAGCGGCCGCGGCTCGCCTTGCGGCCGAGCTTGGCTCGTCGCTTCCCTCGAACATCAGGATCGTCTCGAGCCCGTTGCTTCGCGCTCGCCAGACGGCGGAGGCGATCGCTTCGGCCGTGCCCGGCGCAACCCTCGAGATCGACGAGCGCTGGTCGGAGACGGACTTCGGCATCGCCGAGGGTCTGACGTACGAGGATCTCACGGGCGCCGCCCCGGCGCTCGCGGCGCGGCTGGCGCGGGGCGATGTCTGCATCGATTGGCCGGGCGGCGAATCCGCCGCAGCGTTGGTGGCGCGTGTCGAGGCGGCGTGGCGAGACCTGACCGAACATCGAAGGCCGGCGCTCGTCGTCTCGCATGGTGGCCCGCTCAGGATCGCGATCGCCCTCGCCACGAACCGGGCCGTCACCGACGTCACGGTGCCGGAGCCGGGCGCCGTCTGGCGCTTGCCGGTGATCTCGTCGTCGATGACCGCGTCGGTGTGCGACCGATGAGCCGGAACGGGCCGTAAGAGGCGGCATGCTACGATTCCGCACGTGAAGCGCCGTCGATCGAGCGCGCCGGGCCGTCTCCGTCCCGACGGCCGCTGGTCCCAGTCCATCCTGCTGGCCGTGCTCGTGATCGTGCTGGCCGCCTGCGGTTCATCGACCGCGACCGACGAGCCCTCCGCGTCCGGCGCTTCGGTCCCGACGAGCGACGCGACGGCGGCGCCGGTGACCGGGACCCCCACCGAAGAGCCGACGGCAGCCACCGACACGCCCACCCCGGGGCCTGCGACCGCGACGGCCATAGCCCCAACGTCCTCGACCGACCCGGGCAGCGCCCGAGCATGCAGTGGCAGCGACCAGAACCGCGACTTCTTTGCCTCGATGGCGGCCGCGGTCGACTGGACGGTCTACTGCCCCGTCCTCCCCGACGGTTGGTTCGTGAAGGATGGTCAGTACCGCCTCGCGGGCGGCGGCTGGATGGAGATCGGCTACGAGGGCCCCGGTGACGCCCGGATCGTCCTCCGGCAGGGCGCCTTCTGCGCCGCAGGCGATGGCTGCGTCCCGTCTGGACGCGAGGTCGGGGAGACGACCTTCGGGGACCGGACCGGCGTGCTCGTGGCGGGCGATGAGGGCAGCTGGTCGGTCGTTGTCGAACGTGGCGCGACGCCGAGCTGGCTCCTGGTGGTGACCGGCCTGGACGAGGCGAGCGCCAGGACGATCGCCGCAGACCTGCACGCCGTCGCCAGCTGACGGCGCGCCGCGCGACCGATCAGGCGCCTGGGCGCCCCAGGGCGGCCTCCGTGAGCAGTGCCACGGCATCCGCGGTTCGCGCCGCATCGCCGTTGGCCAGGGTGATCCCGGTTGGGCCGAAGCCGACCACCGGGATTTCGGCCGCCAGCGTCCGGATCGTGGCGGCAGCCGTGTCGAGCGACAGGCCGGCCGGTTCCGGCATCGTGACCGCCCAACCGTCCGCCCCGTCCAGGCAATCCATGTCGAACGCGATGTAGATGCCGTCGACCCGCGTGGCCACCACCCGCGCCCAAGCGTCGACAGCGGCTCGGCCCGCCTCGGTCGCGAGCATTCCGGCCCCGAAATGGGCGATGCTCGACGCGGCCAGGGCCCGTGACTCCGCCTCGTCGAGCACCTGGCCGCCGAACAGCGCGGCGTCCTCGTCGCCGACCGTCGGGCCGTCGGCGGCGGTCACGAGGTCCTCGTCTCCGCGCCCACAGATCATCGCGAAGGGCATGCCCCAGACGTTGCCCGACGGCGTTCGCTCCGGCGTGTTGAAGTCCCCATGGGCATCGAACCAGGCGATCGCGAGACGTCCCTCCGGACGGGCAGCCCGGAGGCCGGCGAGCGCCCCGGCGTGGGCGATGCAGTCGCCGCCGAGCACCAGGAGCCGGGGGGCCGGATCGGAGGCGACCGCCGGTGTCACGACCGCCGCGACCAGGTCGCGTTCGCGCGGCAGGAACTCGCAGATCGCCCCGCGATTCTTGACCCGCGGATCCGAATCCGGCCGAAACCCGGGCTCGATCGGCAGATCGCCCGCGTCGCGCAGGCCGATCCCGGCCAGCCCCGGCCGCGATCGGAGCCGATCGAGCAGCCTGAGCGCGCGCAACCCGCCCGGGGTCAGCTCCATCCCGGAACGGTGACCGCCCAGTGCGGTCGGAATCCCGACGATGGCAATGGCCCCGCTCATGGCCGCAGATGGTGACGCATCATGGGTCCGTGCGTATCGCTGAGTTCGCGCTGGAGCGCTACTTCGCGCGTTGGGAGTTCGCCGTCGAGCATCTACTGTGCGCGTCGGACGTCCAGGGCTACCCGATGACCGAGCTCCTCGCCCTCGCCGACGACGAGACCCGAGACCTGTGGGACGGCCTCCAGCTCGGGTACACGGAATCGACCGGCCACCCGCTCCTCCGACGCGAGATCGCATCGCTGTACGACACGATCGAACCCGACGAGGTCCTGACCTTCGCCGGCGCGGAGGAAGCCGTCTTCTGCCTGATGAACGTGCTGGTCGGACCCGGCGACCACGTCATCGTCACGTGGCCCGGCTACCAGAGCCTGTACGAGGTCGCTCGTGCCGCCGGGGCGGACGTGACCCTCCACGAGCTCCACGAGACGAACCGATGGGCCCTCGATCTCGACCTGCTCCGCCGCCAGGTGACCCCGGCGACGCGCCTCATCGTCGTCAACGTCCCGCACAACCCGACCGGGATGCTGCCGGACCACGAAACCTTCGAGGGACTCGTCGCGATCGCCGCCGACGCCTCCGCCCACCTGCTCGTCGACGAGGTCTACCGCGGCCTCGAGCTCGACGAGCGCGACCGGCTGCCCGTGGGCGCCGATGCCCTCCCACGCGGCATCTCGCTCGGGGTCATGTCGAAGGCGTACGCCATGGCCGGCCTCCGGGTCGGGTGGCTTGCGACGCACGACCGCGAGATCCTCGCCCGGGTCGCCGCGTTCAAGGACTACACGACGATCTGCTCGTCGGCGCCCTCGGAGGTCCTGGCGATCATCGCGCTGCGCGCCCGCGATCTGGTGCTCGCGCGGTCGCGCGCCATCGTCGCCGCGAACCTCGACTTGCTCGATCCGTTCTTCGAGGATTGGGCGGACCGATTCGCGTGGGTCCGGCCGCGCGCCGGGTCGATCGGGTTCCCGCGCCTGACCGTGCCGGGCGTCCGGATCGACGACTGGGCAGCCGAGCTCGTCGAGGCGGAAGGGGTGCTACTGCTCCCCGGCTCACAGTTCGGCCACCCCGGCAACCACTTCCGGCTTGGCTTCGGCCGGACCGACCTGCCCGAGGCGCTCGACCGCCTCGAGACATTCGCTGAGCGAACCCTCCGCTGACCCCCGGCCCGCGCCCGACGAACCTCAATGCGCCTCTGAGGCGCGAGTTGGTGACAGATGCCTCGTGGACTTAGGCCCAAAACGACATTTTCGGCCGGTATCGGGTCGTGATCACGCTGGGCTATGCGAATTGTGCGCCTGGCAGGCGCGGGGCCCAGAAGCGAGGCACTAGCCGCGCTTGCGGGGCAGATCCAAGAACGGCAGCTCGACGACGGTGGCACCGACGCGCCCGCGGCGGCCCTCGACGGTCCACTCGAACGCGAGCTTCGTCCCGACCGCCTCGTACTGCGGCCCGACCGACGCCAGCGCGATCGCCTGCTTGAGGATCGGGCTCCAGCCGTGGCTGGTGGCACGACCGACCTGGCGCCCGCCCGCGAAGACCGGGACCGGGGAGCGGTCGACGGTCGGGCTGATCGCCGGTGGCAGGCCCTGGGCGTCGTACAGCCCCTCGATGTCGTACCAATCGAGCTGCAGCCCGACCAAACGGCGAGCCGGACCACCGGCCCGCGCCTCGCGCTCGAGCGCCAGCCGCCCGACGAAATCCCCCTTGTCGAAGCTGACCAGCCGGCCGAGTCCGATCTCGAACGGCGAGTAGTGCTGCTCCGGGTTCATCGCATGACGGGCCGACGTGTAATCGACCTCGAGCAGGATGAGCCCGGCTTCGAGCCGGACGATGTCGAGGGCCACCATCCCCGCCGGGCGGATGCCGTATGCCTTGCCGGCCTCGATGAGCGCATCCCAGACCGCGACCGCGCCTTCGGTGGGGATCCACAGCTCGTAGCCCAGATCGCCGGTGTAGCCCGTCCGGGAGACATCGACCGCGACCCTTCCGACCTTCGAGGCGCGCCGCCGGAAGTAGCGCAAGTCGGCGAAGGATTCGCCGGTCGCCGCCTCGAGCACGTCGCGTGACAGGGGGCCCTGGAGGGCGAGTGCCGCCGTCGCCTCGGTCTCCTCGGCGATCGTGACGTCGAGGCCGGCACTGTTCTGCCGAAGCCAGCGAAGCTGTGGGTCTGCCGCCGTCCATCGATAGCGCCGCTCGTCCAGCTGGTGGACCGTGCCGTCGTCGACGACCTTGCCGTTCTCGTCGCACCACGGTGTGTAGTAGACCGCGCCGACCGCGAGCTTGGTGGCATCGCGGGTGATCACCCTGTCGACGAGGCGGGTGGCGTCGGGTCCGAAGACGAGGTACTTGTAGAGCGGCGACACGTCGATCAATGCGGCCGCCTCGCGGATCGCGTTGTACTCGATGTCGTGGAAGTCGGCGTAGACGCTCGAGGCGAAGTAGCCCGACCACTCCCGCCACTGCATCTTGCGATTGAGGGGAGCGGTGCGCGGATGGAACGCGGTCCCGACGCTCACGGTGGCGCTGCCTCCTGCTGCCGAGCCTCCAGTATGCATGTTTCGTATGCAGGCTGGATGACCGGCAGCAACCGTCCCGCACGCGAACGGACCGCACCTCGGGCGGGACTATCGGCGGGCGGGCCCTTGGACTGTGCGTCGGCGCACCGGTGCCGCCGTGCACAGTCCCGCTCGTGGACTTGTCGGGTCCGTACCTTCTTCTCTCTGGGTTGTAGTACGAACGACGGCTACTGTCGGGCTCGACTCAAGCGCTCGCCGCCACCTGCAAGGCGACATTCGGCAACAGAGGCGGGATCGCTCGGATAACTCGCAAGGACCATGCGTCGGGGAGTAGCGAAGGTGGGACAGATGCAATATCTGAACGGTTATCGGCGAACGCGCATCGCTGTTGGCCTGGCCGCCGCACTCCTCGTCATCGGGGCCTCCCCGGCGTTGTGGGTGGGCCCGACGGTGGCCGCGGCGTCTCCGGTCACCCCGCCCGGCCAATCCCAGACCCCGCCCGGCCAATCCCAGACCCCGCCCGGCCAGTCCCAAACTCCCCCCGGCCAGGCCGTCACGCCTGATCCGTCCGTCACTCCGCCCGGCCAGTCCCAAACTCCCCCCGGCCAGGCCCAGACCCCGCCCGGCCAGGCCGTCACGCCTGATCCGTCCGTCACTCCGCCCG
>JAUSJS010000063.1 GCA_030647575.1 Candidatus Limnocylindrales bacterium
ATCGATGTCGTCGCATCGAGGACGAGCGGCGGGATTTCCTCGAACATCACGACCTCGCGCCGGGCATCGCCGAAGCGGGCCAGCTCGCGCTTGCCGGTCCGATCGAGGATGACGGTCTCCTCGGGCAGCACGTAGGTCGTCAACGTGTCGGGCTTGGGCAGCTCAGGGTCGGAGGCGAGGGCGGTGTAGACGCCGACAGCCGCCACCGCTCCGATCGCCCCGAGACCAGCCAGGAACCCGAAGACGATGATCGCGACCCAGCCGACGGTCGTCGGTTGCGACCGGCCGTTCCGGCGCGGGCTGGCGGCGGGACGGCGGTAGGCGGGCTGCAACGTGGACAAGCTCCCTGAGCGTTCCGAATGCATGCGGAGCCCTAAGGATGCCCCAACCGTGCGATTGGCGATTGTCGCGGTTTCGACCCGCCCCATTCCAGCCCGGAATCGCCCGGGGCACGACCGAACCTTCGATCGCTGTGTGACGGAGTCGGCTGGACGGGGTTGGGCGAGATCGCGGGGCCCGGGCCCGGCGGTCGGCGAGGGCCGACGCAATCGCGCGCCATGTGTCCGTCGCGTCGTTTTGGCCTGGCCATCGCTGGCCGTCCTCGGGTCGGGTCGACAGCGCGACCGTCACGAGAGACTACACCGGGCGCGTCGCGAGGCCTTGATGCGGGTGTCCGGCCAGAGCCGTCCGGAGCTACTCGCCGGTCGAAGCCCTGACCCCAACGCCGATCGGGCACGAGACGCCCGTCGAGTGGTCCGGACAATAGCCCCGCGGGTTCTTGTCGAGGTACTGCTGGTGGTAGTCCTCGGCGTAGTAGAACGGCCCGCCCTGGGCGATCTCGGTGGTGACCGTGCCGAAGCCGGCGGCGGTCAGGTTGGCCTGGAAGGCATCGCGTGAGGCCTCGACCTCGGCGCGCTGCTCGTCGTCGGCGGTCAGGATGAGGGAGCGATACTGGGTGCCCGTGTCGTTGCCCTGCCGCATGCCCTGGGTCGGATCGTGGGACTCCCAGAAGGTCTTGAGCAGCTCCTCGTAGCTGATCCGCCCCGGATCGTAGGCGACCAGGACGACCTCCGCATGGCCGGTTCGGCCGGCGCAGGCCTCCTGGTAGGTCGGATTCGGCGTCGAGCCACCGGCGTACCCGACGGCGGTCGTGATCACGCCGGGGAGCTGCCAGAAGGCCTTCTCGGCGCCCCAGAAGCAGCCGAGGCCGAAGATGGCGGTCTTGGTGCCGTCCGGCCATGGCCCGGCGAGCGGGGTGCCCAGGACCGTGTGCCGGCCGGGCGTCATGATGGGCTCGGGACGGCCGGGCAGGGCTTCAGCAGGGGAGGGCAGAGTCGGTTGACGGGAGGAGAAGAACTTCATGCCCGGAGTGTACGCACGGCTGATGACGGTGCCGTGACAGGCGCGGGCAGCCCGGAGGCGATCCTCGAGCGCATCGACGGTTGGGGTGCCGAGCACGCGTCCGCCGCCGTGATTGGACCGACCGGCATCCTCGCCGCTCACGGCGACCCTCGACACCGCTACCCCTGGGCATCGGTCACGAAGCTCGTGACCGCGTTGACCGTATTGATCGGGGCGGAACGCGGGCTGCTCGCGCTGGACGAGCCGGCTGGGCCGCCTGGCGCCACGATCCGTCACCTGCTGGCCCACGCGGCCGGCCTCGCGTTCGAGGGCGATGCGATCCTGGCCAGGCCAGGATCGCATCGGATCTACTCCAACCCGGGGTTCGATGCGCTGGGCGCGCTCGTGGCCGATCGAGCCGGCGTCCCATTTGCGGTTGCGCTCGGCGAGTGGGTCCTCGAGCCGCTGGGCATGTCCGGTACCACCCTCGTCGAGCGTCCGTCGCAGGGGCTTCACGGGCCACTGGACGACCTTGTCGCGTTCGCACGGGAGCTGCTCCGTCCGACGCTGCTGCCGGCAAAGACCCTCGCGACCGCGACGCGTGTCGCCTTCCCGGGGCTCCCGGGCGTCGTGCCCGGCGTCGGTCGGTTCGACCCGTGCGACTGGGGCCTCGGCTTCGAGCTGCATGACGCGAAGGCGCCGCATTGGATGGGCGGGCGCAACAGCCCCGAAGCCTACGGCCACTTCGGTGGCGCGGGCACCTTCCTGTGGGTCGACCCGGTGGCCGACGTTGCGCTCGTGGTCCTGACCGATCGGGAGTTCGGTCCGTGGTCGTTGGAAGCTTGGCCGGCGCTGAGCGACGCGGTTCTCGCTACGCTCGGTTGGTAGGCTGGGGGACGTCATGCACGACACCCTCATCCGGGAAGCCCTCGAGTGGCCCGGCATGGAGCGCCTCGTCATGCGGCGATTGGTGGAGGATCCGCCGATCGGCTCCGCCGGGTCGCCAGGATCCTGAGCATGGATTTCGGGCTGTGTCTTCCCAACTTCCCCGATGGCGCCTCGCCGGAGGGCATCGAGGCGGCTGCCGAGGTGGCCGAGCGACTCGGCTGGTCCACCGTCTGGACCACCGATCACGTCCTCGTGCCGCGCGAAGACGCGGGCGACTATGGCCAGATCTACGAGGCGATCCTGACCCTCGCCTGGGTCGGCGCACGCCATCCGGGCCTGCGCCTCGCGACCAGCGTCATCGTCGTGCCGCAACGAAATGCGGTTCTGCTGGCCAAGGAGCTCGCGACGCTCGACTCACTGAGCGGCGGGCGCGTCATCGCCGGGGTCGGGGTCGGCTGGAATGGGGTCGAGTTCGCGAATCTCGGCGCGGAGGATCGGTTCCACGTGCGCGGCGCGTACCTTGACGAGACCATCCGCCTGTGGCGGCACCTCTGGTCGGGTTCGGCGGAGCCATTCCGGGGTCGGTTTCACGAGATCGAGGACTTCGCGTTCGGCCCGCTGCCCGACCAGGGCGCGAGCCTCCCGATCCTCGTGGGCGGTCGGGCCGAGCGCGCCTTGCGGCGCGCGGGAGAGCTCGGCAACGGGTACCACTCGAGTGCCTCGAGTCCGAGCCAGTACGCGCAGCGCATCCCGATCGTCCGTGCCGCCGCGGAAGCCGCCGGGCGGTCGATGCCGTGGCTCTCGGCGCGTGTCCGGGTCGAGTTCGACGGCGCGACGGCCGAGTATGCCATGCGCGGGTCGGCGGACGAGATCGCGGCCGAGGTGCGCGCCTTCGCCGACATCGGAGTCACGCATCTCGCGCTCTGGTTTGGGACGACCGACCCAGTCGAGCTCGTCGCCCGGGCGGAGCGGTTCAGCCGCGAGGTCGTGCCACTCGTCGTGGAGGCCTGAGTGGGCTGGTGGACCTGGCCGCCGTCGGTCGCCCAGCGTTGCTTCGCGGAGCTCCATCGTGCCGGTGTTCTGCCGTCGTTCTCGAGGGAAGAACAAAACGGGCATGGGTCGGCGTCCACAGGGCGGCCGATCATGCCGGGGCAGCGGGCTCTGGCGTACGCGATGGCGTTCCTGGCCTCGGACAGACGCGGCTGGGTCGTTGGCGTCGATTCCTGTGTGCCGGACGCGCAAATCATGCCAAGCCATCGTTGCGGCGGGGTCGATGCGCGCGGTTTGTCCTCCCCGGAAGAACGCCGAGCGGGTATGCGCTCAGGCGAACTCATACGAGAGCTCGTTGCAGCGGCGTAACACCGCACCGCCGACCGAAGCGCGTGTGCGAGCTAGCTGACGATTCCTGAGACCCGCGCACGCTTCGAGGATGCGAGGATGTCCCGGTCGACCACTGCCGGCCGGATTGCCATGCCTGATCTCGTTGCTTCGGACTACACCTTCGCGCGACTGGTCATCGAGCGCGGCCTCGCGCTGATCTACCTGATCGGGTTCGTGGTTGCCGTGCGGCAATTCCCGGCGCTGTGCGGCGAGCGCGGGCTCGAGCCGGCGCCCAGGTTCCTGGCGCGGGTCCGCTTCCTCGACGCGCCGAGCCTCTTCCACTGGGGATATTCGGATCGGCGCCTCCGAATCGTCAGCTGGAGCGGGGTGGCATTGTCGGCAGGTCTCGCCCTCGGGCTGGCGCAGCAGGCGCCGTTGCCCGTGACGATGCTCACCTGGTTCATCCTGTGGGTGCTCTATCAGTCGATATCGAACATCGGCGGCACGTTCTACAGCTTCGGCTGGGAGTCGCTGCTGCTGGAGGCGGGCTTCCTGGCAATCTTCCTCGGCAACGATGCGATCGCGCCGCCCTGGCTGGTGCTCCTCGCCTTCCGCTGGCTGGCCTTCCGGGTCGAGCTCGGGGCCGGCCTGATCAAGCTGCGCGGCGACCGATGCTGGCGCGACCTGACCTGCATGGACTACCACCACGAGACCCAGCCCATGCCGAATCCGCTGTCGTGGTTCTTCCATCGCCTCCCGCGACCGCTCCACCGGCTCGAGCTGGTCGGGAACTTCGTGGCCCAGCTGGTCCTGCCGTTCGGGCTCTTCCTGCCCCAGCCGTTTGCGTCGCTCGCCGCGTTGCTGATGATCGCGACGCAGCTCTATCTCGTGGTCAGCGGCAACTACGCCTGGCTGAACTGGGTGACGATCCTGGCCATCGTCGCGGCCGTGGCCGACCCGATCCGGACGACCGCGACATTCGAGCCGACGCCGGCGTGGTTCACGCTCGCCGTTCTCGCGTTGACCGTCCTCGTCGCCATCCTCAGCTGGTGGCCGGTCCGCAACATGGCCAGCCCTGGCCAGGCGATGAACGCGTCGTTCAACCCGTTCCGGCTGGTCAATACCTATGGCGCGTTCGGGAGCGTCGGCCGCGAACGAATCGAGCTGGTCATCGAGGGTACCGACGCCGACGAGCCGCGTCCCGACGCCGCCTGGCGCGAGTACGGATTCAAGGGCAAGCCCGACGACCCGAAGCGGCTTCCGCCCCAGGTCGCGCCGTACCACCTCAGGCTCGATTGGCTGCTCTGGTTCATCCCGCTCTCGCCGCGTTACGGCGGGGACTGGTTCGTCCGCTTCATCGCTCGCCTGCTGGAGGGTGACCGGCAGATCCTCGGCCTCCTTCGCCGGAACCCGTTCCCGGACGCGCCACCGCGCTTCGTTCGAGCGCGTTTCTTCCGCTATCGCTTCACGACCTGGCGCGAGCGCCGGGAGTCGGGCGCCTGGTGGGTCCGCCGGTTCGAGGCCGACTACCTGCCGCCCGTGCGTCTCGACGACCTGCGACGAACGGGCGTCTGATGGACGCCGACCGACTCGCTGCAGTCGACGCGGTCGTCGTCGGCGGCGGTCCGAACGGCCTCGCCGCCGCGATCGAGGTCGCCCGGGCGGGGCGCTCCGTCGTCCTGTTCGAGGCCGCGTCGACCGTGGGCGGGGGATCGCGCTCGGCGGAGCTGACCCTGCCCGGCTTCGTCCACGACGTCTGCAGCTCGATCCACACGTTCGGCCGGACGGCGCCGTTCTTCGCCGGCATCGACCTGGAGGCGCGCGGCCTGCGCTGGGTCGATGCGCCTGCAGCGCTCGGCCATCCGCTCGACGACGGCACGGCCGTCATGGTCCGCGGCGGCGTCGAGCGGACCGCCGCGAGCCTCGGCGACAGCGCCGATACCGATGCGTACCGCCGCCTGTTCGGCCCACTCGTCGACGATTGGGAGACGCTGCTGCCGGATCTGCTCGCGCCGTTTCACGTGCCGCTGGCCCCGTTGCGAGCGCTCCGGCTCGCGCGGTTCGGTCTGGTCGGCATCCGATCGGCGACGAGCGTCGCCCGGCGCTTTCGCGGCGATCGAGCTCGAGCGCTGGTGGCCGGGGTCATGGCCCATTCGATCCTCGGCCTGACCGAACCGATCAGCGCTGCCGCCGGGATCGTCCTGCTTGCCGGCGCCCACGCCGACGGCTGGCCCTTCCCAGAGGGGGGCGCCGGCCGCGTACCGGATCTCCTCTCGGCCGAGCTTCGTTCACTGGGCGGACGGATCGTCGTGGAGCGCCGGATCCACACCTACGCTGACCTGCCACCGCATCGCGTCGCGATCTTCGACGTCGTCCCCCGGCGGTTGGCCGCGATCGCCGGCGAACGGCTGCCGGCCGGCTACCGCCGCGCGCTGGAGCGATATCGTCACGGCGCGGGCATCTTCAAGCTCGATCTCGCCATCTATGGCGCCATTCCGTGGACGGCCGCGGAGCTGGCCGGGGCCGGCACGGTCCACCTGGGCGGCACGCTCGAGGAGATCGCCCGCTCGGAGCGGCTGGTCGCCACGGGACGAGAGCCGGAGCGGCCGTTCGTGCTGCTGACCCAGACCAGCCTGTTCGTTCGCACGCGGGCGCCGTAGGGGCGCAACACGGTGTGGGCGTACTGCCACGTCCCGCACTGGTCCACGGCCG
>JAUSJS010000068.1 GCA_030647575.1 Candidatus Limnocylindrales bacterium
CGATCGCCAGCCTCGCGACCTGCCGCTCGATGCGCACCTCCACACCAACCTGTCGCCCGACAGCGACGTCGTCATCGACATCTATGCCGCGGCCGCACTCGAACGCGGGATCGCCGAGCTGGCGATCACCGATCACGTCGATTTCGAGCCGGGCGCCCCGGCCTTCGGCTACGCGACCTTCGACGATCGCGAACGAACGGTCCGCGAGGCCGCCGAACGCTGGGGTCCGCAAGGCGTGGCCATCCGGTTCGGCGCGGAGCTGACCTACGATCGGACCTGGGAAGCGGACATCCGCGAGCACCTGGCGCGGCATGCGTACGACTTCACGATCGGCTCGGTCCATGACCGGGTCCTCTCGCCCTACAGCCCGGGCCGGGTTCAGCGCTGGGTCGAAGGCCGGTCGCTCCGGGAGATCCTTGCCCCCTCGTTCGACGAGGTGGAGGCGGCGGCCCGCTCTGGCCTGTTCGACGCGCTCGGACACCTCGACGTCGTCAAGCGCTACCTCCACCCCTCTGTCTCGAAGGACGATCTCGCAGCCGCCCCCGAACTCTACGAACCGATCCTGCACGCCCTGGTCGAGAGTGGAACGGCGCTCGAGATCAATACGAGCGGGCTGCGCCACCCGGTCGGCGAGACCTATCCGTCCGCCGCCATCGTCAGCCGCTTCCGACAGCTGGGCGGGCGCGCGGTCACCGTCGGCTCCGATGCGCACAGCGCGGGACAGTTCGGATGGGCCCTCCTCGACGGCTATCGACACGCGCACGAGGGCGGCTTCGCGGCCCTGGCCTTTCGCCGCGGCAGCGATCGGGTGGCGATCGACATTCCCGAGAGCGCCCGCGGCGGTCCTAACGGTCCGGCCGGACATTCGTTGTGAGTCTCGATGATGCCGCGATCGAGCGGCTGGTGGACAAGGCCCGGTCGGCAGACGCCTGGGCCTTCGGGCAACTCTTCGATCATTTCCACCTGCCGATCTACCGCTACATCATCAGCCGCGTCCACAGCCCGGCGGACGCGGAGGATCTGACGCAGCTCGTCTTCGTCAAGGCTCTGGAAGCGCTTCCGCGATACGAATCGCGGGGCATTCCCTTCGGGGGCTGGCTCTTTCGGCTGGCCAGGAACGCTGTTGTCGATTTCACGCGGACGCGCCACGAACACGCCGATCTGGATGCCCTGATCTATCACGGCACACACGAACCGGGCCCCGAGGACGTGGCGATGCTCCGGCAAGATCTGGATACGGTCGAGGCCGCGCTCGCGACCTTGACCGACGATCAACGAGAAGCCATCGCCTTGCGCTTCTTCGCCGGCCTCTCGGCCCGTGAAGCGGCCGAGGTGATGGGACGACGGGAAGGAACGATCCGCGGACTCCAGTTCCGCGCCATCGCCGCCCTCCGTCGGCAGCTCGGAATCCAGGACGCTGACCGAGATCGGTCCGACGAATCACAGGATGGATAACGACCAGATGCAGCACCGAGACCCCGAAGACGACGAGCTGGCGCGACGCCTCGAGGCGTACGCGGAGGCGCGCCTGTCGCCGGAGCCCTCGGCGCCGTCCCGGATGCGCGCCCAGGTGATGGCGGCTGCGCAGCGCCACGCCGCACTGGCACGCGCCGACGGCGACCGGGCGGCAGCCCCTGCTGCCCATTCCGGCCGGATGCGCCGCTCGCCGTGGCGCCGCTCCATGACCGCGCTGCTGGCCGCCGGCTTGACGCTCGGGCTCGGCGTGAGCTCGGTCGCGGCAGTCCAGCCTGGTGGTCCGCTCTACGGCGTCCGCATCTGGGCGGAGACGCTGACGCTCCCGACGACTGCCGCCGAGCGCGCGCAGGCGGAGCTCCGGCGGCTCGAGGAGCGCCTGACCGAGGCGGCCGCCGCAACAGCAGCCGGCGACACGAATGCAGCCAATGCCGCCCTCGAGGCCTACGGCGCGATCGTCAGCGAGGCCACCACAGGCGCCGACGTGAGCGCGGCGGCACGTGCGACGCTCGATGCTGGCGTGCGCCGCAACATCGAGGTGCTGACGGTCCTGGCCGGGCGCGTCCCGGAGCCGGCCCGCGACGCCATCGAGCATGCCATCGAGCGAAGTGACTCGGCGCTGGACACCATCCACGGGCAGCCCGGCGGCAATCTCCCCGCGGCGACACCCACGAAGAGCCCCAAGCCCGGCGCGACAGACCGCCCCGAGGGCACCGCCAACCCGAACAAGCCGACACCCGACCCCGCCGAGACGCCCAAGCCGCATCCCACGCTGAATCCCGAGGCGACACCAAAGGCCGACCCTACGCCGAAGGCCGGCGGGCGGCCATCTGATCCTCCTGGCCAGGGTGGTGGTGCACCGGAGACGCCCCCGGGCGGCGACCAGGGCGACTGACCAGGCACCCAAGCAAGTACGCTTCGCGCGTGAGCTCGGAGCGTGCCACCGGGGGACTGCGGCTCGATATCGTCGGCGCCGGGCCCGCCTATACGAACCGGCCCGGCGCAAGCGGCGCCGCTTACCTGGTCCGCGACGCATCCACGGCGGTCCTCCTGGATCTCGGGCAGGGTTCGTTCCCGCGCCTGGCCGGGCTGCTCGATCCGGGCACCCTGGACGCGATCCTGATCAGCCACCTCCATCCGGACCATTTCATCGACCTCGTCCCGCTGCGCCACTACCTGCGCTGGGGGCCGAAGCACCCGCGCCGCGTCCGGGTGCTCGGCCCTGCCGGTCTCGGGGAGCGCCTCGACGCGCTGAATGCGGAGCCGGGCTTCATCGCGGCGGCCCTGGACATCGAGCCACTCGAGCTGGGCCTGACTCGGGTCGGATCGATCGCGGTCGATGTCGCCCACGTGACCCACAGTGCCGAGAGCTGCGGCTTCCGGCTCTCGATCGGCAATGGGCCGGGCATCGTCTACAGCGGTGACTGCGGCCGGGCCGCGGATCTCGACCCACTGATCCGGCCGGGTGATGACCTGTTGTGTGAAGTCTCGTTCGGGCCCGGACCCGTGCCATCTGACGCGGCCCACCTGGATGGTCCGGCGGTCGCGGCCTTGGCCAGGCGGACCGGGGTCTGTCGGGTCCTGTTGACACATCTGTTGATGGGCTTCGACGAGGGCGAGACCGTTGAGAGCGTGCGCCGTGACTTCGGCGGGCCCGTGGCGTTCGTCCAGCCTGGCGACCACTTCACGATCTGACCCCGACACGGAAGGACCGGACCCACTGGGCCCGGTCCTTCCGGCGTTCCGTCTCGGGTTGGGGGCGCCGTGCGCCACCCGGGGATGGATCCCTTAGCGATCCTTCCGCCGAGCCACCGACTGGGCCGGAGTCAGCAACAGGGTGGTGGCCAGGATCCCGGCCATCGCCAGGAGGATCAACCGCCAGCTCTCGCCTGTCGGGGCGGTCGTGCTTCCGGACAGGGTGTCTGTCGGCGGGAGCGTGATCTCCGGGGCGCCGGTCTCGCTCAGGACTTCGCCGGTCGGGGTCGGGGTCGGTGTCGGCACCGGGGTTGGCGTGGGCGTGGGCGTGGGCGACGGGGTTGGCGTGGGGGTCGGATTCTCCCGTGGCGTTGGCGTCGGCTGCGGTGTGGGCGTCGGGGTGGGCGTGGGCGTGGGCGTCGGGGTCGGCGTGGGCG
>JAUSJS010000069.1 GCA_030647575.1 Candidatus Limnocylindrales bacterium
AAGTGGTCCAGATCGAACATCACGGCTGCGACCGGCATCCGCGCGCCGCGCTCCCGCGTGCGACGGCGGAGGATGTGCTCGAGCGTCGCGTCGAAGTGGCGGCGGTTGTAGAGACCGGTCAGGGCATCGCGGATGGCCAGCTCGGAGACCTCCTCGAGCAGCTGGGTATTGGCGATGGCCAGGGCGGTCTGAGCGGCAAGAATCGCCAGAACCTCCGTCTCCAGCGCGCTGTAGGCCGGTTCCCGATCGGTCTTGCGCCCGAGGACGATCGCCCCGAGGACGGCCCCGTCGCGGAGCAGCGGAATCGCGGCCATCGACAGCGCGTCCGCGGCGAGCAGCCGGCGCAGACCCGACGCGAACCGGGAGCGGTCCGCACGCTCGAAGATCAGGGCCCGGCTGGCGATCGCCCGGCCGGACACGCCATCGCCGATCCCGATCTCGGTGCCGACCGCTGCCGGGTCCAGCCCGCCGCGGACGGCCCGCACCACGAAGCGCCCCGTGGTCCGGTCGAGCGTCACGAGGCCGAGGGCGTCGACCTCCAGGACCTCGCCGATCGCGTCGGCCAGGGCCGGAAACAGGCGCCCGCCATCGAGCGTCGCGTTCGCGGCCCGGGCGAAGCCCGCGAGTGCGGTGAACAATCGGGCCCGGTCGGCAACGGCCTGCTGTTCGCGACCCAGCACCAGGGCGACCGAGAGCCGTTCGGCGATTGTCTGGGCGAGGCGCAGGTCG
Source organism: Candidatus Limnocylindrales bacterium (assembly GCA_030647575.1). Classification (GTDB taxonomy): domain Bacteria; phylum Chloroflexota; class Limnocylindria; order Limnocylindrales; family CSP1-4; genus SPCO01. The sequence continues at coordinate 730 of JAUSJS010000069.1, forward strand.
GCCGCGGTGAGCGGCGCCTCGATGGTCGATTCGATCGACAGCACGCCGAGCGTCTGGCCGTCGGCCGACAGCGGCACAGTGATCTGGCTGGTCACGTCCGCCCGGCCAGCCCGGTAATCGCGGTCGCTCGAGACATCCGTGACGAGCTCCGCCTCGCCGGTTCGAAAGACCCGGCCGATGATGCCCAGGTTCGGATCGAAGGAGTCGGGTAGGTCGTCGTACCCGAGTTGGGCTTTGAGCCGGATGCCGTCCCCTTCGCGCAGTAGCAAGGCCAGGTAGCGATAGCCCATCGTGTCGGACAGGGTGCGCATGACGGCCGCGAGCGCATCGGGCGTCGGGCCGTGCTTGGCCAGCAGCGTGCCGACGGTCTCGATCCCGCGCAGCGCGTCGTCCGCGCGGCGCTCGTCGGTGATGTCGATTCCGGTGCTGACGATGTGGGTCAGCGACCCCTGCTCGTCGAAGAAGGAGACGTCCGACCAGGAAATGAGGCGGAGGGCACCGTCGCGGGTGACCCACCGGTTCTCGTTCGCCTCCGGCGGCTGACCCGGCCGGAGCCGGGCGATGTCCGCGCGGACGGCGTCGACCTCATCCTTCGGGATGAGGAAGTCATAGAGGGGCCGGCCGCGGACCTCGTCGAACGAGTAGCCGGAGACGCGCTCACACGCTCGGTTGAAGCGGAGCAAGCGGCCCTCTGCATCGAAGACGCAGATGAGCGAGCCGGCGACGTCGAGTACGGCGTCGACGAAGCGGTGCTCGTCAGCGCGCATCTCGCGGCTTGCGGCCGCGTCGAGAGAGTCGGTGGCGCGCGGCGCTCCGCCGCGAGCCGTGAGCTTTGCCAAGTGCGTCCCCGGTGTTTCGTCCGTCGTCGCGCGCGCTAGTGTGCGCGCCAGCGAACGGGCTGTGCGTCCACCCGTTGGTACCCTGGCGGTAGCGGCGTCAGTACGCGCCGACTCTACGCCTGGCTCCCGGGGGAAGTGACCGGCTCGAGCCGGGCGCGGAGCAGCTCATGGCCCATCCCGTCCCGCAGACGGTATGACCAGCCGCTCGCCATCGGCCAGGCGTCCGCCGTGAGCCGCGCGCCCGCGTCGGCCGGGGCGGCGAATTCGAGGCGTGCCAGGCGCGGAATCGCGCGCGTTGCGCCAGCATCGCCCACCTCGATCGCCGCCTCCTCGAGCCAGTCGGCATAGACCGCGTTGTTGACGTGGGCCATCGGGTCCAGTTCGTGCGGCCGAACGGTGAACTGGAACTGCCGCGCGTCGGAAGGCGGCTCGCCCAACGCCACGCGCGCCAAGCCGAACGTGGCCGTCGGGGCACCGAACACTGGCTCGAACTCGGCCGGGATCCGGGTCGGAGCGCCGCGGGCGTCCAGCAGGACCCATTCGATCTGGGTCCAGGCCGCGAGGCTTCCGGCGGCGTCATGGAACTCGGTCCGGCGGCGCGCCCAGACCCTGCGCCAGCCGACGACCCGGGTCGTCCCGACCAGCTCGGAGCCGACGGCGATCGGAGCCACGACGGCGACCTCCGCCGCGCGGACCAGCCAGGCCAGCCCTCGCTCGGCGTACCAGGCCCGGTCGAAGCCACGGGTGGCCGAGTGGTGCCAGGCCACGTCCTGGGCGTAGCGAAGCAGGACCGAGGTTCGAAGCAGGCCGTCAGGACCCGCCTCGTCGAAGCGCACCCGGTAGGGCGCCGAACAGGTGTCCGGAGCCCGTGCCATCTCAGCCGAGCCGTTCCGCGAGTGCGTCGAGCGTTTCCAATGTCACGATGGCCGTGCCCTCGTGCGGCGCTGTCTGGGCGGCCAGGCGGACGGCGCACGAACGCGCGGCATCGAAGACCACCAGCGCAACAGCCAGGCGCTCGTCCTCGTCGGCGGCGTGCGACCGGGCGTCGTCCAGCTGGTGGAGGACGTCGGCGTTGATCCCACGCGCGCCCCACTTGCAGTCGTAGGCTTCGGCAGGGGACTCGCGCTCGACCGTGACGTCATACGGGTGGATCTCGGCGCGTACGCCGTCGAACAGGATGCGCCGCTCTCGACGGACCGCGGGCGACCCGACCCGTCGCGCCAGTAGCCGCGCGGTCAGCTCCTCGACGATCGCGCCTCGGACCTGGCTGCGGACCTGCTCGCCACGATCGGCGACGGCCAGCGACGCGGCGAGGATCGCCTCCGAGCGCGCACGCTCAAGCTCGTCGGTGACCGGGGGCCCGAACAGGCTCGGGAAGGTGGTCCGCCAGCCGTCGGGATCGGTCGTCTCGCCGTTCATGACGGCGCGGGCGAGGATTCGTTGGCCAGGGGTGGCGGTCGCCAGCAGCTCGGCGGCTCGGGCAACGAGCGGATCGGCCTGGATGCCGGCGTAGACGACGGCGCGCGCATCGCGGGCGGCGTCCTGGAACCTCATGGCGTCTCACCGAGCGCCAGCAGGACGACCTGCGGGAAGGTGGACAGCCAGTCGATGGCTCGGTGCGGGTCGGCAACCAGGCCGATCTCGGCGATCGCCCGATCGACCGCGGCGCTGACCGCCCCCGACGCCGGCTGCGTTCCGCGTTGGTCGGCGACCTCGGCCAGGCGATGTCGCCAGGCATCCGCCAGGTCGTTCACGTACGACCACTCGTCCTCGAGCTCCTCGCCTAGCTCGGCCAAAGCGGAGTACGCCTCGAGCGCGCGGTCGATGACTGGCTGGACGTTCTCGGGCACAGCGCTAGCCTACGCGCCGGAGGGGTGCGCTGCCCCGAGCGTGGCCGGATCCTCCGTCAGGCGACCGGCGCGCTCCGCCGGGACGTTCCCCGGACGGGATCGCGCCGGACCGCCTCCTTGTCGGCGGCCTGGCGCAGAAGCTCTTCCAGGCCACGGCGGGCCCGATCGTCCCACGCTCGCGAGTAGATCCGCGTCGCCTCCGCCCGGATGCCGTAACCGACCGAGCGCTGCCCGGCGGCATCGATCTGGGCGATGCGGTCCAGGAGTGCGCGATAGAGCGCGGGCAGCTCTTCGGCGGCAGACTTCGGGTCGGCGGCAGACTTCGGGTCCATCGTCGGAAGGATGGGCCTCGCCTGTACCGATCGAAATAGCCCACCAGTCCTGCCCGGGGTCGCCGATCGGGGAGATCAGTCGCCCCGATGGGCGCCGCTCCGAACGCCGAACGATCCGAACGTCCCGGTCGCGGCCATCCAGGCCACGCTCACGCCCTCCACGATCGCCGCCGGTGGGCCTTCGCGAAGTCGATCGACCAGCGCCTCCAATCGATCGTGCGGACCCTCGGCCACGCACTGGACGGACCCGTCGGGCACGTTGGCGACCCAGCCGACGAGCCCCAGGGCGTGCGCCTCACGGAGCACGAAATAGCGAAAGCCAACGCCGTGGACGCGCCCGCTCACGCGGGCATCGAGCCGCACGGCCGAAGACTGGGTGGACATCGCGGGCCGGGCTCAGGCGGCGGCGCGGCGCCGCGGCCAGGCGAGGGCCAGCGAGTCGAGCAGCAGCTCAGGCGAGACGTTGGAGGCGAGCAGCTCGGCACCTCGCGCGGCCCGGTCGAGGAAGCGGGCCACGGCCTCGGGGTCAACAGCGGCCGCGGCGGCGGTCAACTCCTCGAGGAGCACGGGGTCGCGAACCGACCGCCCCCCTCCGGCTCCGACCAGGGCGAGATCCCGTGCGACGTCCGCCCAGAGCGCCACGACGATCTCGGCGGCTCGGCGGCGCTCGGACGCCGGGACGAGCCTGCCTCGGCCGTCGTCAGGGTCGTCGGTCGCTCCGTCCTCAGGGTCGTTGCCGGCGGCCGGTGCGGCCCCAGCCGGGACGGCCCTACCACGCCTGCGGGTGGGGCGAGCGCCCGGCTGTCCATCGTCGCCGCCGGTGAGTGCTGCGGCGAGGGCGATCGCGCGGGGAATCGCCGAGCGAACGGCGGCGAGGCGCGCGGCAGAACCGGTACCTGTCAGATCGAGCAGGACACGACTCAGCTCCGCTCGGATCAGGACGGCCTCGGGGGCACGTGCGTAGGCGAGGGCGAGTCCCGGCCGACCCGCGGCAAGGCGTCCGAGCCGGGCAGCCAGCGGCGGATCGGCCAGATCATGATCGGCGACGATCGCCTCGATGTCGCGCGATCCGACGAGGCCAAGCCGAATCCGCGCGCAGCGGGATCGGACGGTCGGCAGGAGCCTCGTCTCCTGGTCGGCGCACAGGACGATGACGACGCCCGTCGGTGGCTCCTCGAGCGTCTTGAGCAAGGCGGACTGGGCATCCTCGTTCATCCGCTCGGCGCCCTCGACGATCGCCACTCGAGCGCGGCCCTCGACGGGCATGAGGGCGAGCTCAGCAATGACGTCGCGGACGCCCCGATACCTCGCCTCGGGTCCACCGATCACCACTTGACGGCCCGGCCCGGCGGGACCCAGGCGGTGGAGGTCCGGATGCCCGTCGTGCTCGACCATGCGGCAGGCACGGCACGAACGACACGGTCGGCGCTGCGGGTCCGCCTCGCAGAGCAGGCCCGCAGCGAGGTCCAGGGCGAGCGTGGTCTTGCCGACGCCGTCGGGTCCGACCAACAGGATCGCGTGCGGCGCCGTCTGGCCACGGATCATCGCCGCGATCGCGTCGAGCGCCGCTGTCTGGCCCCTGGTCCTGGCGCCGTCCATGGGGTGGGTCAGGCGGATTCGGCGGTCGATGCCTTCCGGGTCGTCCGGCGCTTCGGCGCCGCCGTTGGAGCCTCTGCCGCCGGCGCCCCGGTGTCGCCGGCGCCTGCGTCGGCCCTGGCGGCGACCGGCTTTCGCGCAACCCTTGGTTTCGCGGCGGCCCTGCGCGCCTTCGAAGGCTCGGGTCCGGTCTCGGCCGAGCGGGACTCGCCGGTGTCGGCGGCCGTTGCCTTCGGGGAGCGCGTCGTCCGTCGCTTCGGAGTCACTTCGGTGGCCACGACGGCATCGGCCGGAGCGGTCGCGCTGCCGCGCGCCGATCGCGTGCTCGGCTTGCGCGGCGCCCGGGCCTTCGACCCGGCCACCCTTGTCGTCTCGGGCGCGGTCTCGGGCTCGGACTCGACGCGCCCAGCGCGCTCCCTCCGGTCCTCCGAGCTGCGGCCCGGCGTCAGCGGTGCCGGCTTCTGGGCGACCTGTGCCCGGAGCAGCGCCTCGAGCTCGGGCGGGACGTCACTCCACGGCTCGCTCGAACTGCGCGGCACAGGCACGAAGTCACGCTCCGGGCGGCTGTAGCTGCGATCGTTACGCCCAGGTCCCACGGGACGAGGCCGGCCGCTGACGTCCGGGTAGCGATTGATGCCGCGGCCGCCGCCGCGGGACGCGCCGCCACCACCGCCACCACCGCCACCGCCCCCACCGCGCCCGAAGCGCTCGCGCTCCATCGCCGACTGATAGGCAGCGCGGCCGCCGCGAGCACCTTGACCGCCACCCCGATTCGCCCCGCGCCGCTGCTCGGCGATCAGGTACTCGGGGATCTCCGGCTCGTCAAAGTCCTCGTCGTCGGCGATCGGTGCCAACGACGCGGCAGCCGGCGCTGACGGCGTGCCCAGCTGCGAGTCCCAGACGGAGCCGAACGGCGTCGTCCGCGGCGCGCGGCGGGCGGGGACGATCTCCTCGTCCTCGTCGACCGTGTCGCCGACCGACACCAGCGGCGCCCGAACCTCTCGGGGAGTCTCGTCCGGCTGCCCCTCCTGGGCCTCGTCGAGCCGGCCACGTCCACGGCCGCGTCCACGGCCGCCACGGCGCCGCCGGCGTCGCGGCTCGACGTCCTCGATCCGACCCTCGATCGTGCCGGCCTCATCGCCGGCGCTCGCTCCCTCGTCCGGGAGATCGTCCAGGGTGAACACCTCGGCAGCGGCCAGATCCGCCTCGGTCAGCCCGCCACCGGCGCGCGCGAGGCGCTCGCCCGGCAGCGGCACGAGACCGGCACCGGGGGCTGCGGCTCCCGCGCCAACGGTTGCCGCGACGCCGGTCCGGCCATGCCCACGACCACGGCCGACGGCGGCAGGCTCCTCCTCGCGGACCCGGCCACGGCCTCGCCCGCGACCGCCGCGCCCGACCCCGGTCCCCTCGGTCAGCTTGTCCGGCACCTCGGTCATC
>JAUSJS010000074.1 GCA_030647575.1 Candidatus Limnocylindrales bacterium
GAAAGGTTCTTCGATCAGCCTGGTGGTCAGGGGCTCTGGGTCGACCTGGGTCGAATGAGGAACGTCTGGAGCCTGTCGAGACGCGTGCGCATCTCGTCTCTCAGCTGGGCGCGCCCGATGGTCCGCTTCAGCTGGTTCCCCACACCGAGCACCTCATCGGTCGAGACACGATTGATGGAGAACACCAGGGTTCCATCGCGGTGCGCGAAGGCCCCGGTGAGGATCTCGTTCGCATTGAACGAATGCCCCGCGTAGAAGTAGCGCTCGACGTGAACGATCGAGCCTGAACCCGCCACGACAATCCGATGGAGCAGGCTCAAATGCGGGCGCCGCTGGATGCGCCGCTTGATCCAGTAGAAGTGGTTGACCATCTGAGCGGGCTGGGCAGCCGGGTATCGCAGCAGCGCCTCGTGGAGCTCCGGGCCAAGGCGGGCGAGGCGGTTGGCATCGGCAGCGGCCAGCCGCAGGTCGACCACCGGGTCGGTGACGGCTCCGCCGGTCCGTGCATAGGGGGCGATCGCGGCAAGACCGCCTTGCCGATAGGCCTGCAGGCGCTGATGGAGGAGCCGCCGGTAGGCGTCCGAGGCTATCTCAGCCGCCGCGGTCTTGGCGGAGCTATCCGCTGCTCCCCTGACCGTACGAAGCGCCTCGATCTCGGCCAACGAGAGGTTGAACCGTGTTCCGGGTGAAACCACGAGGAGGCCTTCCGCCTCCTCTCGCTCGCCCCGGGAGAATCGCGGTCCCACGAGGTTTCCAGTGGGCGCCTCGTCCGGCACCGCGCCAAAGTCGGAGATGGAATCGTCCTGGGCGATCAGCTGCCCCGAGGCCAGATAGTCGGCGATCTTACCCATCGGAACCGGCACGATCATGGCGAAGCCGACGGCGAGCTCTCTCTCGCTGTTCTCGGTGACGGAATAGGAGACGACCTCGCCCCGGACGAGACGGCGGCGCTGCTCGGCGGAGATCTGAAGGAGGTCCTGCACTTCGTTGACGACCGACGTCTCGGCAACCGGTGCGATGCCCGGAGCCACCAGGTCCGTGAGCAGGCTGATCCCGAGTAGACCCGCCGCACCGGCCCGGCTCGACCGCCTCATAGGATGATTATGACGCATCCGACGAGGTGAGTGGCGAGAGTCCTTACGGTATTCTCCCGGCAGGCTGCTGAAGCATCCGCAGGCGACTCGGCGGAGTTGTCCCGCACGCTGTTGAACTTTGGTGAGCGCGGCGGCTCCACATTATAGCTCGATGCACCGTGACCGACCGTCGTGATCGCCGAAAGACGGCCGCTGGGGGGATACCGACATAGTGGCCCCCCTCCTCAAGATCGCTCCTGAGCCGTCCTGGGCCCTCGCCGTCACGGCGAAGCGGCGCGATATGGCGTCCCGGCTCACGCGGCCGCCTCCGAGGTCGCGCTCTTGCGCAACGCCGTCGCCAGCGCCGCGAGGTCGCGATGCCCCTTCACGCGGCGGAAGCGCACGGCGGCCCGCCCGAGGCCCAGGCCCACCCAGCGCCGAATCATCGCGCCGTCGCGCCAGCGTTTGACGTTGCGCGTGACGTGGCGCACGAGGCCGATCAGGTTCTCGATGCAGTTGGTGGTCGCGAAGAACTGCCGCAGCCGCGGTGGCAGCCCCAGCGTCACCACCGTGAGGGTTTCGTCCAGCCCCTCGCGCAGGCTGGCCGCCGCGTCCACGTGCCCGTTGGCCTCGAGCCAGGTGCCGAGCGCTTTCAGCTGGCGGCGGGCCGCGGGGGCGCTGGGCGCGCGGTAGGCCCGTCGCAGCGTCGCCCGGACATAGCCCTGCCGGGCCTTGGGCACCAGCGCCTGGAGGTTGCGCGCTTTGTGGAGCTGGCAGCGCTGGATCACCGCCGCGGTGCCGAGCACATCCTGCAGCGCCCGGCGCAGCCCCTTGCCGCCGTCGATCACGCAGAGCACGCGGTCCGCGATCGTCAGCCCCCGCGCCAGCAGGTCCTGGACCATCTCGGTGCACACGACCGCGTTCTCCGTCGACCCCAGGCGCAGCCCCAGCGGCACCTTCTGGCCATCGCGGGTGAGGCCCAGCGCGACGATCACCGTCTGCCCGGCCACCACGACGCCGTCGAGGAATAACGCGAGCACCTCGAGCGCCTCCAGACGTTGGCTCAGCTGCGTCTCCAGCGCCGCCGTCATCCGCCCGCGCAACGTGCGGCTCACCGCACTCTTGCTGGTCCCCCGGGTCCGCACGTCCTCGGGGCCCGCCTCCAGGCTCTCGGCATACCCCCGCGTCGACACGCCCAGCACGATCTGCTGCAGCACCCGCGCCGTCAGCGGGTCGCGCTGCCGCCACGCCGCCACCGACGGCAACACCGCTTCCGTCCCCGCCGTGCTCCGCACCCGCGGCCGCGCCACCTGGATGCGCCGGCCGCCGAACGTCAGCTCCGTGGCGGTGGTCCCCCAGTGGTGATGGGTGCGCGCCGCGTGGTGCTGGCCCTTGGGCCCCGCCAGCGCGGTCGCCTCCGCCGCAAACACTTCCCGCAGCGCGACCACCCCCTGCGCATGCACCCACGCCAGCAGGCTCGCGCGCGTCGCCGTCATCCCGGCCACCAGCGGGGCGAGCACCTCGAGCGCCTCCAGACGTTGGCTCAGCTGCGTCTCCAGCGCCGCCGTCATCCGCCCGCGCAACGTGCGGC
>JAUSJS010000096.1 GCA_030647575.1 Candidatus Limnocylindrales bacterium
GAGGGCCAACCTGCAATACTTCGGCAGTGGCGAGACCGCTGGCAACCCGTAGCCGCCAGTGGCTGACTGCCGGGGTTTCGTTCGCGCTCTTGGCAGTGGCCTGCACGGCCAGCCCTTCGGTGTCGCTCGAACCGACTGTCGTCCCGGGCGCTTCGGCGTCGCCGACGTCCGGCCCTCAGACGTCGCCCACTGACGACACCGTCGACCCGACGGCCTCGGCGGCCGTCAGCGGGCCAGGCGGCGAGGTTCGCTGGTCTCGTGTTGCGGCGCCATTCGGCGATCCCCCAGATGCCACAAGGATCGACGCCGTCGTCGAATGGCGGTCTCGACTCGTGGCATTCGGTCGAGTGAAGGCGCCCGGGCGGAACCAATTCAACGAACTCGTACCGGTCTTCCTGTCCGGCACCGGGGAGACGTGGCGGCCCGTCCCGATCGAGGCCGGCGTCGGGCCGGAGGACACCTCGGAGATCAGCCTGCTGGCCGCAGGATCCCGCGGCATCGTGGTGTTCGGAAGCACCTGCTGTGCGGTCGAGGAACAGGCGATATGGTTTTCGCCCGACGGACAAACCTGGGAGCGCATCGCGGTTGCACCGTCCATCTTCAACGGCTCCCAGATTGCCGCCGCACGGGCAACCGACGACGGCTTCGTGGCGGTCGGCAGCCGATCGGGTCGAGCCGGCATCTGGACTCGAACGACGGGCGAGCCTGGACGGCGGTGGGATCGGCGGAGGCGAGGTTGGGGAGAGGGGCCATCGGAGACGTGGTGCCGGCCAACGGCCGCTGGCTCGCGGCGGGCTTTCAGGACGACGGAGACACGTACGACGGGGCCCTGTGGGAGTCCGCTGACGGCGCGCAATGGCAGCGGCTTCCGACTGACAGGCTGTTCCAGGGCGAACTCGACACCGCCTTCGGACGGTTGTACCCGACACCCGACGGCGTGCTCCTGATCGGCAACGAGGGACCGCACGAGGAGCGGGTGCAGTGCGAGCAGCTGATCGGCCAGGAATCCGGCGAGCGGCATGAGCAGCAGCAGGACGACGGCCTGTTCGTCGGACACGGCTGGTTACCTCAGGACGACCGGGACGCCGCGTACGCTACTACATGGTCATAGTACCCAGAGATAGGCTGGAGCGCGACCTTCTAAGCCGGCTCTCATGTACGCCTCACGGCGGGCTCAGCCGGGCCTCCCAGGCTGTTCCCAGTCCGCTGGGAGATCTCGACAATGAAGGTGATCGCCGGTCTCATGGTTCTTGCGATGGCCGTCGTCCTCGTCGTGGCGGTCGGCATGGCTGCGCGGGGAAGCGGGAATGACGGATCAACCGGCTTGGCCGAGGTCGTCCTGGAGGACCTGCGCTTCACGCCGAATCGACTCGATGCGACGGTGGGCGTCCCACTCACGGTGCGTCTCACGAACCGCGGCCTCGAGCGCCACGATCTGAACTTCCCGTCGCTCCACATGCCTGGTCTCGAGGGCGTCGAGTCGATCCTCGAGCCGGGCGAGACGCGGACGATCAGGCTCCAATTCGACGCGCCCGGCACCCACACGTTCATCTGCTCCCTGCCTGGTCACGCGGCCGCTGGCATGACCGGCGCGGTCTTCGTCCGGCCGTGAGCGCACTGGACCCTGGCGGCGAACGCGGCGCCGCCGTCCGTCACGCCCAGCGCGCGAGCGGCCAGGTCGCCGCCCTCGCCGGGATGGTCGCCGCCGGCGATCCGTTCCCTGAGATCGCGCAGCAGCTCCTGGCCGCCAGGGGCTCGCTCGATTCGCTGCTCATGCGTCTGGTCGAACTCGAGCTCGGCGACTGCCTGCCGAGCCAAGAGGTGCGGGACGAGGTCGACGGCTTGCTTCGGACGGCCCTCGGACGGGCGGCATCCCGTCGAAGCGCAACCGGATCTCGGCGCCGCCACGTGACGGCGCCGATGAATGCTCCACAACACGAGGAAAGGACAGGCTGATGACTCGTCGATCTCGGACCGCCCGCTTCGCCGGGCAGCAAGTGCCGGCCCACCGCGAGACGGCTGGACCTGCTGGTCATTCCCCCTCCCGGGCCTCTTCGTCCCGGCCACTCCGACTTGCCGCGTTCGCGCTGATCGCGCTGGCCGTCGGGGGCGTCGCGATCGGTCTGGTCGTGAGCCGGCTCCAGGGGCCAGCCGCCACCGACATCACGGCGGTCCAGGTCCACGCCAGCATGGGCGGGTTCGACCCGCCGGCGCTGACCGTCAAGGCGGGTCAGACCGTCAAGGTCGAGCTCAGCAGCATGGATACCTCGATGCACAGCGATGGCGGGGGATGGCATCAATTCGCCATTGACGAGTTGGGCATCGACTGGAAGGTCGGCCCCCTGAGCAGCGAGGTGTTCGAGCTCACCGCGCCGGCGACGCCCGGTACGTTCACCTGGTACTGCGACATCTGCTGCGGCGGCAAGGAGAACCCGTCGATGCAGGGCAAGCTGACGGTGACCGCCTGATGCGGGCGGCGCTCGGCCCATCCGTTGCTCGGCCGCGCCTCCTTCTCCTGATCGTCGGGGTCGTCGCTGCCGCCTCGGCCGCCGCGATTCTCGCCGTCGCACCCCGCTCGGCCGACCACCAGGCCCTGGCCGACCTCAGCGTGCCGGCGATCGTCACGGCCGGCTTCCTCGACGGCTTCAACCCGTGCGCCTTCGGGGTGCTGATCCTGTTTGCGACGTTCGCCCTCGGGCTCGCCGCGCGACAGTCGCTCGCCTCCGCGGGACCGGGCGAAACACCGAATACGGGTGCCGCGAGCCGGACCGTGCTCGGTCTGGGCGCGTTCTTCGTGCTGGGCGTCCTCGTCACGTACTTCCTGCTCGGTCTCGGGCTCCTGACCGCCATCGCCTCCCTCACCGACTTCGGCGGCAACCACCTGCCGAGTCGAATCGCCGCGCTCATCGCGATCGGCCTCGGCCTGTGGATGGTCCGCGACATCCTCCTGCCGGACGCCGGCTGGAAGCTCGAGGCTCCTCATGCGCTTCACGGCCGGATGCGCGACTGGGCGCGGACGAGTTCGCCACTGGTGCTCTTCGGGGGTGGCGTGCTGATCGGGCTGTGCACGGTGCCGTGCAGCGGCGCCGTCTACCTCGGCGTCGTGGCGCTCCTCGGCGCCAGCGGAACGGTCGGGGCCGGCCTGGGCGGGCTCGTGCTCTACAACCTCGCCTACATCACCCCGCTTGTCGCGCTGCTCGTCCTCGCCAGCCGGCCGGGGTTGATCCGGGTCGTCAATCGCTGGCACCTTCAGCACGCCGGCGGGACGAAGATCGTGCTGGCGATCGTCGCGCTGGCGCTCGGGTTCGCAATCCTGCTGACCGTCTAGCCGGATCTCGCGTCCATGATCGACCGCCCCGTCCGGTCTCGTGCCGTCCCGGACTCGAC
>JAUSJS010000100.1 GCA_030647575.1 Candidatus Limnocylindrales bacterium
CGGGTGCCAGCGTGTACCCGCCGATCCGATGCGCGAAAGAATCCGCGTTCTGCAGGAATAGCGTGTCGCCTTCGACGAGCTGGAGGTCTGCCGGGATGGCCGGCACCGGAGCCCCGGCCGCGATCCGCTCGGCCGTGTCGATCGGGATCGTGACCACGACCTGTTCCGGCTGCCTGGTGGAACCGGCGCCCAGGGCGAGCCAGGCGGCCGTGCCAAGCGTCATCCCAAGAGCCAAACCGGCGAGGATCGAGAGGGCCCAGTGCCGCAGGCCGCGGGATCGGGCAAGCCCGGACAACGTCACGCCGGCCCCGATCGGCGTCGAGCCGGCCCCGGATTGGATCCCATCACAGCAGGTAGAGCGTGGGGAAGATCACGAACACCCACAGCGCGTCGACGAACGTCCAGTAGACCACCGAAGCGGTCAGGCCCCAGTGCGCCTCGGCCGAGAAATGCCCACGCCGGATCAGCCTCCCGACCAGGGCGAGGACGACGAGGCCACTTAGGACGTGGGCGGCGTGGAGCCCGGTCGTGGAGAAGAAGGCTGTGCCGAACGGGGTGCCCGGCCCGAATTCGGCCGAGGACCATTCGATCGCGACTCCGACGAGGAACAGAACCCCCAGCAGGATCGTTCCGGCCAGCCAGCGTACCGCAAGCTTTCGCTCATCGCGGCGGATGGCCGCGAGCGCCCGATAGGCCAGGACGCTGCTCCCGGCGAGCACGAGCGTCAGCCCCACGCCGAGCCCGGGGTTGATCGTCTCGGGCCGGAACGTGCCGTTGAGGTAGAAGCGGGCCGCGATGAAGGCCGCGAACAGCATCGATTCGGACGCGATGAACAGGCGCAGGCCAAGCCGGCCGATGGCCGTCCGGTCCTCCTCGGGCTCCCCAGCCGCGGCCCGGTGGCCCTCGGGCGGAGGCCCTGCCAGCGAACCCGAGACAGTGCTCACGGGACGCCCTCCACACCCTGCCGCAGGGCTGGCACCGTGGCATGGACCGCGCCAGGCACCCCGTAGTCATACGGGTGGCCGTCGACGACAGGGGTGACCGGGAAGTTCTCGAGCGGCGGTGGGGAGGAGACCTGCCATTCGAGCGTCCGCGCGCCCCACGGATTTGCAACCGCCCGCGGCGTCTTCGACGACACCATCGCGCGAACGAGGTTGTAGGCGAAGACGAGGAAGCTCGCCCCGAGCACCAGCGACATCGCGCTGATGAGCGCATTCATCTGCTGCAGCTCGGCCGGATACACCGCGATCCGACGGTTCATCCCGTTCAGCCCTACCCAGAACATCGGGAGGAAGGTGGCATTGAAGCCGAGGAACATCAGCCAGAAGTGGAGCTTCCCGAGCCGCTCGTCGTACATTCGCCCGGTGATCTTCGGGAACCAGTAGTAGATGGCCGCGAAGAGGGCGAAGATCTCGCCGCCGATGATCGTGTAGTGGAAGTGAGCGACGACGAAGTACGTGTCGTGCAGGCTGACGTCCGTCGGGACGTCGGCCAGGAAGATCCCGGTGATCCCGCCGATGAGGAAGTTGAAGATCACCGCCAGGGCAAACAGCATCGGCGTTCGCAGCCACAGGCGGCCCATCCAGATTGTGCCCAGGGCAGACAGGAAGAGCAGCCCCGTCGGAATCGAGATGAGCTCGGTCGAGACGAGGAACGGAGCCAGGAGCTGCTCGGGCATCCCGCTCACGAACATGTGGTGGGCCCACACGATCCCGGACAGACCCAGGATCCCGAGGAACCCGCCGACCGCCCAGCGGTACGCGAACAGCGGCTTGCGGGAGAAGTGGGTCAGCACCTCGAGGGTGATCCCGAACCCGGGCAGCACGAAGATGTAGACGGCGGGGTGCGAGTAGAACCAGAAGATGTGCTGGTAGAGCAGCGGGGCCCCGCCCGCGGCCGCGTCGAAGAACGACGTCCCGGCGACCCGGTCGAGGAGGACCATCACCATGGCGGCTGCGAAGAACTGGGTGAAGAGCAGCGCGATCCACGACGCGGCGTAGATCGCCCAGACGAAGATGGGCAGGCGGCCCCACGTCATCCCCGGGGCGCGAAGGTGGTGGATCGTGACCAGGAAGTTGAGGCCACCCAGGATCGACGACAGCCCGAACGTGATGATCGCCAGGTTGAACAGCACCTGGCCGCTGGCGTTGCGGACGGAGAGCGGCGGGTACGCCGTCCAGCCCGAGTCCCAGCCGCCGACGGCGAGCGAGCCCAGAAGCAGGACCGCGACCGGGGGAACGAGCCAGAAGGTCAGCGCGTTGACGCGCGGGAAGGCCACGTCGCGGGCGCCGATGAGGATCGGCACGAAGTAGTTCCCGAATCCACCCACGATCGTGGCCACCGCCACCGCGATCATGATGATCCCGTGCAAGCTCATCACGACGTTGTAGGTCCCGTCATCGAGCAGCGGCTGGACCGGTTCGATGAGGTGGATGCGGATGAGCAGCCCGAGGGCGCCCGCGGCGAGGAACAGCAGCAGGAACGTGACCAGGTACTGGACGCCGATGACTTTGTGGTCGATCGTGAAGGTCAGGTAACGGCGCCAGTCGGTCGGTCCGTGCTCGGTCGGGCGGCCGAGCCATTCGCGCCCCCAGCGCTCCCAGAGCCCGACGCCGAGCAACCAGCCCGGCAACGCGAATATGTAGCCGACCGTGAAGCTCAGCTCGAACGACCAGGGCGGACTGCCGGTCGCAACCCGCGCGAGCGCGGTCAGGCCGGCACCGATGGCGAAACCGACCAGCGCCCACGCGAGGCCTCGAGCGACCGGCCGGAACGCCGACCAGATCGATGGGGTCACCGCGTCCCTCCCATCTATTTCACGTCCAGGACGCCGACCATGTCGAGAGGATGGGCGTCGCACCTGAACGGGTAGCGCCCGGCCGGCAGCGCGGGGACGACCAGCGACTGCACGATCGGCCCCTCCTCGAGGAGGGATCGAGCACCGTCCACCAGCTGGTCAGCCGCACCCGGCTGGTAGACGGCGATGTTGTGGGGGATACCCGCGTCGTCATTGCGGAAGGTGATCCTCGTCGGCACCCCGGCCCTGGTCTCGAGCCGGTCGAGCGAGAAGCGGATGTCCTTCGCCGAGATCGAGAGCTCTTCGCCACCAGGTGGCAGCGAAGCGCCGCCCCCACCGCTCAAATTCCGTTGCTGCGCCAGCCAGGCCACGAACTCGGCCTGCGGGACGACCCGCACCGGCATCATCATCCGCGAGTGCGCGATGCCACAGAGCTGCGAGCACTGGAGGCGGTATGCGGGATCGGCGGCGTACGCGCCGAGTGTCGTGGGACGGAGCGAGACCGACGTCGTCAGGCCCGGGACGGCATCGACCCGCATCGCGAAGGCCGGCACCCAGAAGGCGTGGATGACATCGAGACTGGTGACGTCGAAGCGGACCGACCGGTCCACCGGCAGGACGAGCTCCGTGTCGCTCTCCGCGTCCCCTGCCGGATAGTGCGCCTTCCAGGCCCACTGGAATGCGCTGATCTCGACGACGAGGTCAGGGTCAGTCGCCGGCCGCATGAACTTGGGCAGCTCGGTGAGCCCGGGGTAGATCATGATCACGAGCGTGAGGCCGGCGGTGATCCCGAACCACGCGCGGGGGACACGGCCTCGGCCGCGGATCGGCGGCCCGTCCCCCGCGGGGGACCCGGCCACGCGGAACCGCACCACGCTGTAGATGAGCGTCGCCACGACGAATGTGAAGACCGGGACGGCCAGGACGACCAGGAACCGGAACGCCGCCGCGATGTCGGCGGCTTTGTCGGAGCCAGGCGCGGGCAGAATGTCGACCTGGGCCAAGGCTTCGCCGATCGCCGTCAGGATGAGCCAGAGCACGCCGACGCCGATCAGGTGGCGCTTCATGCCGCTCGTAGGTTCCTCCGTCCCACGGCCGGTTTCGCAGCCGGGCCGTGTCGCGAGTCTGCCTGGGTGGTGCGACCACGGCATGGTGCGAACGCACCAAAGTGCGCGAACCGCTTTCGCGGCGCGGTCAGATCAGGCGGTGGTGGAACCCGTAGACGACAGCCTCGACCCGGCTGTGCGCGCCGAGCTTGCGCTCGAGGTTGAGGATGTGGTTGCGGGCAGTAAACCGGCTGATCGTCAACGTCTCGGCGATCTCCACCGTCGATTGCCCGGTGGCGAGCAGGCGGAGCACCTCCAGCTCTCGCCGGCTGAGGGGCTGGCCGATGGGCGGGACGGCCGACCGCTCGACCGCCCGTGCGGGCGAGGACGCGCTCGCGATGGCGCTGCCGTCGGCCGGCCGGCTTCGGGGTCGGACCAGGTGAAGCATGTACGGCCGGGCCCGGTCCCCGTTCGAGGCGAGGATGATGCTGCTGGTCAAGCAGATCGGCTCGCCGTCGGCCGTTCGCGCGACGATGTCGTAGGCCTCCGTGGGCCGCCCCCGCCTCGCGTTGGCCGCGACCCGGCAGTTGCGTCGGCAGACAGGGTGACCGTTCAGTTCGGTGCCCGCCATCACCTCGTAACAGCGGCGACCGATGACCTCGGCGGCGGGGCGACCGAGCAGCCGCTCGGCCTCCGGGGACCAAGCGACCACGCGCTGCCGGCCGTCGCTGATGAAGATGGCGTCGGCGCTGCGGAAATCGCGCAGCCAGTCGAGGATGGGTCCGTCCTGGATCGGGAGACGCCGCATGTGGGCCTTCGATGGATCGGTCGGCGGGACGCATGAGAACCCTACCACCAATCGTGCGGCGCATCTGTTCGCCCAGCTGTCGTGGCGGAAGGACGCCGCAAGCGATGAGCGCGACCACGAGAGGAGCTCACGAGTGACGCCAACGAGCGATCCGACCGCCGCTTACCTGCCGGCCCTGGCCAGCGGGCGGGCGGACAGGGTGCTGGCGCTGTTCAGCGGCGAACCCGTCATCGACGACCCGCGCCATGGGCACGTCGTGGGGGCGGCCGCGGTCCGGGACTACGTGCACGCCCAGGCGGCGTGGATGGCCGAACACGACTTCGCCGCCGAGAAGCTGAGGACCACGGTCGGCCGGCACCGGTCGGTGACCGAGTCCCTTGCGACGCTGACGGTCGGGGGTGCCTCGACCGAGCTACCCATCGCGGTGGTAGGCGACCGTCCCGACCAAGGACTAACGGCGATCCGCGTCTACCACAGCCTGTGGCCACTCGAAGGGCGACACCGTCTCCGGCCGCCGATCATCGCCGAGGACCGAGACCTCGTCCTCCCTGACGTGGTCGACGTTTACATGGAGGCGCTCGGGTCGGCCAACCTCGAAAAGAGTCTGTCGGTGTTCGAGTCTGACGGTTACTTCCGGGAGCCGAGCGGGGGTCGGCACGAGTACCGGGGCGCCGAGGGCATCCGGGCGGCTTACGGCGCCTTCTACGCGGTCGGACCGATCCACCTGCTCCACTGCACGATCATCGACGACGGCGTCGCCTGCGGTGTCGAGTTCATCGCCGTCGGCTGGGGTCCGCGCCGGTTCGAGCCGCAGGCCGGGATCGGCATCTACGAGCGCGGGGCGAGCGGGAAGCTGCACGCGGCCCGGGTCTATGACGATGTCGACGTCGACCTGGGGCTCCAGCCCGCTTAAAGCTATACGCCCACCTCGAG
>JAUSJS010000101.1 GCA_030647575.1 Candidatus Limnocylindrales bacterium
CGCCATCTCCGCGGCCGGCTGGTCGCCGATGAAGAGGCCGAGGTCGTGCGCGGAGAGATCGATCGTCGGCGCGGCTTGACCGGCCGAGCACCCGACCAGGAGGACGACGGCGACGGCGGACGTGACCGCGAGGTTGGTCGCTCGGCGAGGCATCGGCAGCCCCCTTTCCCTTGGCTCCGGGTGGGCGACGCGCTTCGTCGTCCTGCGAGGGACCGTATCCGAGGTTGCCGAGCGGGTTCATCGGGGAGCTCCCTCATTGATTGCCGGCCCTACCACTACGACCGTTAGTGCCAGGCGCTCGTCAGCCACCGCCCGGCCAGATCGGGATCACACCGCCAATTCGGCGGAAGACCCAGCGACGCCAGCGCGACCGGAACATCGCCGGGCCGTCCCCGAAGAAGACCAGGCGAGGTTCGATCGGCAGGTTGTCAGCGACGACGAACGGGTCAACCCAGGTTCGATGGGGCAACCCGGCCGCAATCCAGCCGCCCGCCGGCGAGCCGGACGCATCCCGTGGCAGCAGCTCCGTGCCGAGGACCTCGGTGTGGAAGCCGAAGACGCCGCGGCCGAGCCCGCGGATCGTGAGCAGCAGGACGCGGTAGATCGGCGACGCGTCGGGCGATGGCGGGCCGAAATTCCGACAGGGCGATCCAGGCTCATTCGTCGCGATCCAGGCGACCGGGCCGGAGGAGCAACCAGGTCAGGCGGCGCCGCCACCGGCGGGGATGCTCCGGAGGATCCACGGTCCACGGGTAGATCGCTTCGACCGCGGGGCCCAGGATCGCCGCCACGCCCTCGCTCATCCGCCGCGCGACGTCCAGTTCGTCACGAGAGCCCGGAGCAGGAAGCGCAGCGCCCGGGTCGAGCCCCGCCAGGGCCCGGACCGAGGTGACCGGGAGAACGCGCGACGCCATCCGCCGACCCAGGTAGAGCTCCTCGGTGCCGGCCACCGCCAGCGGAACGATCGGGGCGTCCGTCCGAAGCGCAATCACCGCCCAGCCCGTCCGGAATGGCCCAAGCCGCCCGGGCGGGCCGCTTACGGTGCCCTCAGGCATCTGGACGAAGACGCCCCCGTTGCCGATGACCGCTCGCGCCGATTCGACATGCTGGTCCACCCCGACCCCTCCTCGCCAGACCGGCAGCAATCCGCCGAGCCAATGAATCAGACGCTCGCGCCAGCGCGAGGTGAAGGTCGATGGCGCGCTGCCCAGGAACCAGGCGCGTGGCTCGACCGGGTTGGCATGCATCACGACGAACGGATCCATCCAGCCACGATGCGCGGCCGCGACCAGAAGATAGCCGCCCGCGGGCAGGTGTTCCTGACCGTCCGTCCGGATGCGGAACCGAAAGACGGCGAACAGCACGAACCGGGCCAGCAGACGCAGCAGCCGGTACGCGATCGACGCCTTCGACTCGGGCAGGCGGCCCAGCCAGGCGAGGCCTTCGAGCGCGCCGCCTCGGGCGGCCGCGAGGGCCTCCGGCGAAACGCGGGCGGGCGGCGGACGGCGGCGACTGGAGCCTGGTGCCTCTTCCGGGTCGGCCACCTCAGGTCAGGATGTCGACCGGTTCGTCCTCGTCAGGATTCTCGGCACGCGCGCCCCAGGTCGATCCCGCGGGCCGGCTCGGCGGGTCGTCCGTCGGATGGCCCGGCCGGTGTCGCCAGGCGAGCACGGCCAGGGCCGGGACGATGAACAGGAGCGACACGATCTGCGCCGTCGGGATGCTGAAGAACGTCCAGTTGTCCTGGCGCAGGGTCTCCAGCCCGAACCGCGCGATCCCGTACCAGGCGAAGAAGATCAGGATCAGATCACCTGGCCGCAGCCATGATCGCAGCCGGAAGCCGAGCCAGATCAGCACGACCGCACCCACGAGCCCGGACAGGGACTCGTACAGGAAGAGCGGGTGGAAGCGGGTCATCTCGAACGGGAAGGTCTCGCAGGGATAGGCCGCGATCCGGTGGACACACTCTATCGGGATCCCCCAGGGGAGCGTCGTCGGCGGCCCATAGAGCTCCTGGTTGAAGAAGTTGCCCCAGCGCGCAACGGCCTGCATCGCGAAGAGCGCCGGGGCGATGATGTCCGCCCAGCGCCAGAACGGCAGGCCCTTCATCCGGGCGTAGACGACGACCGTGACGAGACCCGTCACGATCCCGCCGTAGACCCCCAGCCCGCTGTATGGGGGCAGGACGATCCTGAGGAGATCGTCCTGGTAGAGCGCCCACTGGTCGATGACGTGGTAGAGGCGCCCCCCGATCAGGGCCGCGATCGCGACGACGATCATGCCGTTGGGGACGACCTCGGAATCCTCACCTGCCCGCCGGGCCAGCCGGACGAGGATCTGGTAGGCCACGCCCAGGCCAGCCACGTAGGCAAGTCCATACCAGCCGACGGTCAGCGGCCCCAGCTGGAACGCGATCGGGTTCGGCGCGAAGTCGAGCATCCGCGGAGTGTAGCGGGCGGGCTCCCTATACTCGCCGGCAGTGAACGCCGAGTTCAACGTGTGGCTGCTGATCGTCGGGCTCGTCGTGGGAGCCGGACTGATCTGGGTCGTCATGATGGACGGGCGCCGGCAGGAAGCGGAGATCGATGCGATCGAGCTGCCACGCGAGGCTGCCTGGCTCTCGGCGGTCCTGACCGAGGATGGTCACGACGTCAGCCCGGAGGCCGCGGAGCAGCTGCTGCTGCTCCATCGCGCCTATCTCGGGGCGCCGCCACCCGATCCGATCGTCGACCTGGAACCGCTCGACGAGCTCGAGTCAGAGCCGCCCGAACCACCGACGCCCGACCGCCCCGCGTTCGGCGAGGTCGAACGCGAATCCGACTGACACGCGCCTCAGAGGCCGCCCACGAGGGCGGGCTCGGGATCAACCGCGGTTCCGTTCGAATCGACCAGCGAGACGCCGAACGTCGCGTCATCCACGAGCCCTTCGACGGCGGGGGCTGGCCCGATCCAGTAGGCGAGACCGTCGCTGAAGAACATCTTCCCGACGCGCTGGCGCTCTCCCGCCTCCTCGACCCAGCAGCGGTACTCCTGGCCCGCGAGTGGCGGAGTCAGACCTGTCGCCACGACCACGAGCTCCGAGGTCGAAGGAGAGAAGATCAGGTTGCCGGCAAATCCGGGCGCCCTGCCTGCCAGCGTGACGCGCCGGGCGTCCGGCTCGGCCGTGACCTGCAACGTGGCGCTCGTGACCTCCGCGAGGGCCTCGATCGTGTTCGCCTGGCTGGCCAGGCGCTCGTCCACCCGCCAGCCGACGATGACCGAGGTCGCGACCACCGAAACGACGACGGCGGCCGCAATCGCCGCGACCCATTCGAGGGTGGACCGTCCCCGGCCAGCGGCGCCTGACGACATGCCACCGGTCGATGGCGGCGGCGATGCGCTCGCAGCGACGGGTGCGATCCGCTGGACGCCGGCGGCCCGGACCGCCGCCAGGGTCCGCTCTCGCAGATCCGCGGGCGGACTCTCTCGGACGACAGCGCGAATGCGTCTCGACGCGCGCTCCAGTCGCGCGAGCTCATCCGTGCACGTCGGGCAGCCGGCGAGGTGCGCGGCCACGGCCTGCGCGGTCGAGGTGTCGCCGGCCATCAGCCGGTCGAGACCGCCCGGCTCCACGGCCGCCAGTTCCAGTTGTTCCCTCGTTGCGTCGTGATCCATGGTGTCCTATCGGTCCTGGCCGGTCGCCACCGGCACATCCGTCAGCTCGGCTGACGGGCCGAACTCCCCTCCAAGCGCCTCGCGCAAGCGACGCAGCGCCCGCCGGGTCCGTGTCTTCACCGTGCCGAGCGGCCAGTCGAGCCGGTCGGCGATCTCCGTTTGTGACAGCTCGTCCTGGTAGGCCAGGAGGATGACGGTCCGCTCCTGGTCGGGCATGGTGGTCATCGCCGTCCGGATCGCGTCACGCACTCCGGCCGCATCGGCCGCTTCCTCCGGCCCGGGTGGCTGGGCCGCAACGGCTACCACTGTGCCGTTCGCGATGGCTCGCTCGAGGCCCAGGGTTTCGCTCTCGTCCGGTGTGGCCGACGACGACATCGCCACGAGCCGCGGACGCCGCCCAGCCGCTCGCAGGCGATCGACCGCACGATTCCGGCCGATCGCGTGCAGCCATGCGGGAAGCGAGCCGGCTGCCGGGTCGAACAGCTCGGCCCGGTTCCACAGGGTCAGGAATGTTTCCTGCACGACCTCCTCGGCGATCCCTCGATCCGCTGTCAGCCGGTACGCCGACGCGAAGATCGCCCCGCCGTACCGGTCGTAGAGTGTCGCCAGAGCCGCCTCCGAACCCCGCACCAACTCGCGAACGAGCCCAGCGTCGTCGGACGGAGCCCCTCGTCCCTCTGTCACCTGCTACGCCTCACCGGTGGGATCGGTTTCGCGGGTTGTGTCGGCCGGGCGAAGTGGCCGGCGCTCGAAGGCGCTCGAGAAAACCACGTCGGTCTCTGTCGTGAACACATCCGGCGTGGTCTGCAGTCGCTTGATGACCCGCTCCAGGTCGAGCGTGTTGCGTGCCCGGATCTTGAGCAGGTAGTCGGCCTCTCCGGCGATGTGGTGGCACTCCTCGACCTCGGCGATCTGGGCGAACGAATCGGTCAGGTCGTGCCCGGCGGTCCCCGGCGCCTGGGTCAGCCAGGTGAACGCGAGCACGGCGTAGCCGAGTGCCTCGGGCCGGACGGTCGCCGCGTATCCCTTGATCACGCCGCGGGCCTCGAGCTTCTTGACCCGCTCATGCGCCGAGGGCCCGCTGATGCCGACCTCGGCGCCGAGCTCGGCGTAGGGGCGCCGCCCATCCGCCTGGAGCAGCTCGACGAGCCGGACGTCGATGCTGTCGAGACGAGGCGGCTTGGGCATCTTGTCCCTATTCATTAGGTGGTGTGGCATTGCGCCTATCGATTCGTTAGGGTATTATCGCCACTCAGGCATTCGGTTGTCGGCTGGCCGCAGGGTCGGTCCGGTTCCGATGGACCACGGCAACCACGCAGCGGAGGACCACGATATGGTCATCTTGACGGTGATCGGGCTCCTGGCGCTGTTTTCGTTGATCAGCTTCGCGCTGGGCACCGACGACTGGCGTCAGCGGGGGTATACCCCAAAGGACGAAGTCATGTTCTGGATGCGGTTCGGCAGCCACTGACCGCCCAGCGACTCGTTAGCCTACCCGACGAGGTCCCGCAACGAGCGGGGCCTCGTTCGATTCTGCCGACCGTCACCAGGCTCCGGCCGGTCGTCGAGTGGGTCCGGCGAGCGAGCCGACGGGGAGATGCGCCTCCAGGCAGGCAACCCCTTCTGGTCCCACGAGCGCGTCGTGGCTCGTCCCGGCCGGCTGATCGCGCAGCCGGCGCGCGAGATCGTCCGACATGAGCCGTTCAGGCCGCGACCGAAACCCCGATCAGCGAGCCGATCAGGTAGGTGACCGCCGAGGCCGCGACGCCGATTCCCAGCTGGCGAGCGCCGGAGAAGATGAAGCTCCGGCCGGTCAGCAGGCTGACCGCCGCGCCGACCCCGAAGAGCGCCACCAGGCTCAGCCCCAGGCTCGCCAGGAGCGCCGCCGTGCCTCCGCCGCGGAGATACGGAATCACCGGCACGACGGCCCCCAGCGCGAAGGCGACGAACGAACCGGCGGCCGCGCCCCAGGCCGAACCGAGCTCGTCGGGATCGAGTCCGAGCTCCTCGCGCACGAGCATGTCGAGAGCGGCTTCCGGGTCCTCGAAGATTCGGTGGGCGATCCGGGCCGCCTCGTCTGGACTGAAGCCCTTGGCCCGGTACGAGGCGGCCAGCTCGGCCTCCTCCTCCTCCGGCATCGCCTCCATCTCGGCCCGCTCCAGGGCGATCTGGTGCTCGAACAGCTCGCGCTGGCTCTGCATCGAGATGTA
>JAUSJS010000112.1 GCA_030647575.1 Candidatus Limnocylindrales bacterium
TGCTGCGGACCGATCGCAACCCCGGTGGGTCGAACTGCATCATGACCGTGTCCTTCAACCTGGATCGGCCGATCCTCCAGGACCTGCGCGTTCGCCAGGCGTTCGCGTACGCCATGGATCGGCAGCAGTACGTTGATCTCATCCTGTTCGGGCAGGGCCGGGTGGCCGAGGCGCCCATCTCGAGCGGAATTCAATGGGCGCACGCGGCGGGGCTGGCGATGCCGTCGTTCGATCGCGCCAAGGCGGCTCAGCTACTCGACGAGGCTGGCTGGAAAGCGTCGGCGGACGGCCCTCGGACAGCGGCCGGGGTCAGCGCTGTCGAGGACGGGACTCCGCTGACCATCAGTTTCCTGCACTTCCCGAGCTTTGCCCGGTATGGGGAACTGCTGCGCTCGCAGCTCGCGGAGGTCGGGATTGATCTGACCCTCAAGCCGCTGGACCCGCCGGTCTTCGCGGAAACCGTGTTCAGCGCGCGCGATTTCGATACGAACATCATCTCCTACTGCAACGGCCCGGATCCGGAGATCGGTGTGCGACGGATGTTCGATTCGGCGCAGATCGGCAAGGTGCCGTTCTCGAACGCGGCGGGCTACCGCAATACGAAGGTCGATGGGCTGTTCGACCAGGCGCAGCAGACGGTCGACCTCGCCGCCAGAGGCGCGCTGTATCGCCAGATCCAGGAACAGGTCGTCGCGGACCAGCCATACGTCTGGGTCGTCGAGACGTCCGGCGTCCGGGCATTCCGTCTGCCCTGTCAGGGTTTCGTCCCGTACGCGCAGTTCGCTGAGGCGGCGACCTGTGCCCCATGAGCCCTCGCTACCTCGCGTGGCGGCTGCTCCAGGTTCCTCCGGCCGTCCTCGGGGTCCTGATCGTCACCTTCGTGCTCATCCACCTGGCGCCCGGTGATCCGATCCTGGCTCTTGCCGGAGAGCACGGTGACGCGGCGTACTACGCGGAGATGCGCGCGAAGTTCGGGCTCGATCGCTCCGTGCCAGAGCAACTGGGCGCCTTCATCGCCAACCTGCTTCGGCTGGACCTCGGCGTCTCGTACGTGCACGGGCGTCCGGCGATCGACGTCATCCTCGAGCGGGTGCCTTCGACCCTCCTGCTGACCGGATCGGCTCTCGTCGTGTCGACCATCCTGGGCATCGGGCTCGGGCTGATCGCCGCAACCCACGTGCGCCGGATCCCGGATCTCGCCATCAGCCTCACGGCGCTCGGTCTGCATGGAACGCCATCGTTCTGGCTGGCCCAGCTGGCGCTCCTCACCCTGGGCCTGTGGGCCG
The DNA here is from genome assembly GCA_030647575.1 of Candidatus Limnocylindrales bacterium. Taxonomy (GTDB): domain Bacteria; phylum Chloroflexota; class Limnocylindria; order Limnocylindrales; family CSP1-4; genus SPCO01. The sequence continues at coordinate 1,287 of JAUSJS010000112.1, forward strand.
GCTGGTTCCCGGTCAGTGGCATGACCAGTCCGCGGTCCAATGCGACGGATATCGCCGCAGCGTTGGATGTCGCCCGTCACCTGTTCCTCCCGATGATGGTCCTGGCGGCCTCAGAGATCGCGGCCATCTCGCGACTGACCCGGGTCGGCCTGCTGGACGAGTTGACGCAGGACTACATCCGAACGGCCCGAGCCAAAGGACTGACGAACCGGCAGGTGCTGATCAGGCACGCCCTGCCGCGAGCCCTTCTCCCCGTGGTCACCGTCATCGGCGGGCGTGTTGGCCACATCCTCGCTGGCGCCGTCCTGATCGAGGCCATATTCGGCTGGCCGGGCATCGGTCGCCTGCTCCTGTCGTCCGTCCAGACGCGTGACACGCCCATCGTCATTGGGATCATCCTGCTGATCGGGTGCGGCGTCATCATCGCCAATGTCGTGACCGACCTGATCTATGCTCGACTCGACCCCCGCATCCGCTTCGCCTGACCGGATCTCGGCACCCGTCCGCCGGGCGACCGGGCGACCGGTCCGCGGACTCCCCCTGGCCGCCTGGGGTCGTACACCGGCGGCGATCATCGGGTTCATCCTGACCTCGGTCATCATCGTGGTCGCGGTCCTTGCCGATCTGATCGCCCCTGGCGACCCGTTCGCGACGGTCGGCCCGGCACTGGCTGCACCCTCGGGCGCGTTCCCGTTCGGAACGGACGACCTGGGTCGAAACTTGCTGACGGGGGTCGTCCACGGCGTCCGGACGTCGGTGCTGGTCGCGCTCGCCGTCGGGGTGGTTGCCTTGCCGCTGGGGCTCCTCGTCGGGGCGGTCAGCGGCGCAAGTCGCGGCCGGATCGACGATCTGCTGATGCGATTCACCGAGGTCTGGCAGATCCTGCCTCGCTTCTTTCTCGCGTTGATGGTCATCGCCCTGTTCGGCCCGGGCCTCGATCGGCTCGTCGTGGTCCTCGGGTTGACGTCGTGGGCGCTGCTGTCTCGGATCGTCCGGGCGGAGATCCTGTCGATCCGCGAGCGCGAGTTCGTCGAGGCCGCGCACGCGCTTGGGGTTCCGCAATGGCGGATCGTGGGGCGACACATGCTGCCCCACGCGTTGCCGGCCGCCCTGGTCTACGTGACGCTGGTGCTGGGCCAGGTCTGCCTCATCGAGGCCAGCCTCGGCTTCCTGGGCCTGAGCGACCCCAATGTCGTGAGCCTGGGCTCGCTGGCCGGGCAGGCCCAGCGGTTCCTGCGCGTCGCATGGTGGATGTGGTTCTTCCCGGGCATCGCGCTCATCACGCTGGTCGTCGGTCTCAACCTGATCGGAGACGCCCTCGACGATCGAATCCGGGGCCGCCATTGAGGCGATGGGAAGATCTCACCCTGCCGGAGGGGATTGACGGGGCTGCGTATAGTGCCACATAAGAGGACAGCGACTGTATGCGTCGCAGGACCTTAGCTGCGTTCGCAGGGCAAGCTCAAGGGGCGACCGCTCCGTGGAACCTGTACCCGTCCTTGACGCCGCAAGCGAGGTCGAGGAGGGTTGCCGCTGCGAGGGCGGGCAACCGAAGAACTTCGCGCGACCATGTCTTCTCTTGCTGCTGTCGGAGGCACCCGCGCACGGCTATGAGCTGATCGACCGGATGCGTCCGTTCGGCTTCGAGATGGGCGACCCGGCGAGCATCTACAAGACGCTCCGCCAGATGGAGCGCGACGGAATCGTCTCCTCGCAGTGGGAGCTGCCGAACCGCGGCCCCGCGCGCCGGGTCTACGCCCTGACCTCCGACGGTCGCGATCTCCTGGACGCCTGGGCCCACACGCTCGAGCGCAACCGGGCCGTCCTTGACGCCTTCCTGTCGCGCTTCCGCGCCAATATCGGCGACGACGGCGCCCGCCGCCCCGATCGCGCCCGCAGCAGCATGCTCGAGAGCGTGGGAGGTCTGAAGTGAGGATCGCGCTGACTGGCAAGGGAGGCTCCGGCAAGACGACCCTCGCCGCCACGCTCGCCCGCGTGTACGCGCGCCGGGGATATCTCGTCAACGCCCTCGACGGCGATCCGAACCCCAACCTGGCAACGGCGATTGGGGTGAGCGACGAGGGGACCGCGCGGCTCCGACGGGTGCCTCGCGAGGCGATCCTCGAAGAGCGCACGGATGGCGCGGGACACGTGGGGCTGCATCTGACCAAGCCGCTCGCCGAAATTCTCGAGGAGTACGGCGCCATTGGGCCCGACGACGTCGGGGTCCTGACGATGACCGGTCTCCTGGGGGCAGGGCAGGGCTGTATCTGTGGGCAGCATTCGGCGGTTCGGGACGTGATGGAGCAGCTCGCCTCGACCGAGCCCCGCGAGATCACGATCCTCGAC
>JAUSJS010000122.1 GCA_030647575.1 Candidatus Limnocylindrales bacterium
GCGATGAACGACGTCCTACTGAACGACGTCAAGCAGGTCGATGCCGACCTGTACCTGCAAACCCATTCCACAAACCCGCTGCTGCGGGCCGAGACCGTGTGTGCTGCCATCGACACTTTCGTGGGCCGGCGGGATGAGTTCGATTCGCTGTTCAGCGTGACGCGACTCCAGACTCGACTCTGGACTGGCGACCGCAAGCCGATCAACCATGACCCGGCGGTCCTCCTTCGCACGCAGGACCTGCCGCCCGTGTATGAAGAGAATTCGTGCCTCTATCTCTTCTCAAGGGCTGGGCTCGAGCGGTTCGGGAATCGTATCGGCGAGAGGCCGCTCCTGTTCGAGACCACGCCCGAAGAGGCCTGGGACATTGACGAGGAGCTTGATTTCGCGATCGCCGAGTTCCTGTACGCCCGCCGCGCAGGGTCGGGGACGTGACGAAGTGGCGCGTCCTCATCACCTGTCCGCAGATGCAGGTTGGCCTCGATGAGTACCGAACGGTCTTCGCCGAACAAGGCATCGAGGTCGACACGCCGACCGTCGTGCAGCAGCTGAGCGAGGCGGACCTGGCGGGGATCATCGACCGATACGACGGGATGATCGCGGGGGACGATCCGCTGACCGCCAGCGTACTGGAACGAGCACAGCGCCTACGTGTCATCTCGAAATGGGGAGTCGGGATCGACAACATTGATCTCGAGGCGGCCCGTTCGCGCAGCATCCGGGTGACGAACACTCCGGGAGCGTTCGGCGACGAGGTCGCGGACGTAGTCGTCGGCTACCTGGTCCTCCTGGCTCGTGGCCTGCACCAGATCGACGCTCGAGTACGTGCCGGAGAGTGGCCGAAGATCGAGGGAGCATCGCTCGCCGGCAAGACTCTCGGGATTGTCGGGCTCGGGTCGATCGGCCGGGCACTTGCGACCCGGGCCGGGGCCCTCGGTCTCCTCCTGCTCGGCCACGACGTGTCCGAAAACCAGCGCGTGGCGAGTGAAGCCCTGGGGGTCCAGACAGTTCCCCTCGGCGAGCTCCTGCGCCAGGCCGATTTCGTGTCACTGAACTGTCCACTGACAGCCAACAATCACCACATGCTCGGCGAGCGCGAGTTTCGGCTTATGAAGCGCGGCGCCCGATTGATCAACACCGCACGTGGGCAACTTGTCGACGAGGGGGAGCTCGTCCAGGCCCTCGAGGAAGGCAGGCTGGCGGGGGCGGCTCTCGATGTCTTTGAGGTGGAGCCACTCCCGCTGACGAGTCGGCTCCGGAGCTTCTCGCAGGTGATCCTGGGCGCGCACAACGGCTCGAACACAAGCGAGGCGGTGCGACGGGTTAGCGACATGGCCGTGCAGAACCTGATCGAAGGTCTGAAGGACGAAGGCTGATGACTCGAGTGGTGGTTGTAACCGGCGCCGCGGGCGGCGTAGGCCGAGCAACGGTCCGTGCGTTCCATGAAGACAGCTGGTATGTGGTCGGTGTCGACAGGCTATTGAACGCTGAAGTGCCAGGCGCTGATCTCATGCTGGGCGCCGATGTGTCGGACGAATCGGGTGTCGAACGCGCATTCCGGGAGCTGACCAGAATTGGATCCATCGACGCGCTCATCAACAACGCCGCGATCCAGGTCCTGAAGAACCTCGTCGAGACCACACCGGCCGAGTGGGACACCGTCATGGCTTCCAACGTTCGCTCGGCGTACCTGACTATTCGCGCCGCCTACCCGTTGATGCGGAACCGGGCGAGTGCAATCGTGAACGTAGGCTCCGTCCATGCGGTTGCAACCTCACCTGGCTTAGCCGCCTATGCGGCAAGCAAAGGAGCATTGGTCGCTCTCACGCGCGCGGCCGCCCTCGAGCTCGCTGTGGACGGCATACGCGTCAATGCGGTGCTTCCGGGAGCGGTCGACACTCCTATGCTGCGAGCCGGACTCCTGCGGGCGCACAGGCGAACGGAGGAGGAGGGGATCGTCCACATCGGGTCCCGCACACCGCTGGGGCGCGTTGCCCAACCTGAGGAGATCGCGCAGTCCGTTCTTTTCCTTGCCGATCCGGCCCGCTCCTCGTTCATGACGGGCCAGGTGCTCGTGGTGGATGGCGGGGCCACCGCACACCTGAGCACGGAATGACCGTTGCCACACGGGGCGTCAGGAACGCTCTGCTTCGCGTCGCTGGGACAAGAGGAACGCGCGCCGTTGGAAGGTTGCTTGATACCAGGTCGGGCGTGGAGTACCGGCTGGATCCTCGTGGGCGCGCATCAGCGGCCAGACTAGGTGAGCTTCGGGATCGTTATCAGGGGCAACGCTGTTTCATCATCGGCAACGGCCCCAGCCTCAAACAGATGGACTTGGCAACCCTCCGCGACGAATACACCTTCGGGCTTAATCGCATATCGCTGCTATTCGACAAGGTCGGCTTCGAGACGACTTTTCTCGTATCCGTGAATCGTCTAGTCATCGAACAGTCAGCTGCGGAGATTCTTTCCACGGCCAGCATGAAGTTCGTGAGCTGGCGTGCCCGAGCGCTTCTTCCCGAGGATGCCAATGTCACGTATCTGCGCTCCGTTCGAGGCCCATTGTTCTCCCAGGACCCAGTTAGGAGGGGCGTGTGGGAGGGAGGCACGGTCACGTTTGTGGCGATGCAACTCGCGTATCACCTGGGCTTTGAGCAGGCAATACTGATCGGAGTCGACCACAGCTTCGCAACGCAGGGTCCGCCCAATAAGGCGGTGACCTCCGCGGGCGACGATCCGAATCACTTCGACCCGAGCTACTTTGGCAAGGGTTACCGGTGGCAGCTCCCCGATCTCGAGACGTCGGAGTACGCGTATCGGCTGGCTAGGCGGCAATTCGAAGCAGCAGGACGCGAGATCGTGGATGCAACGGTGGGAGGCAAGCTGACCGTGTTTCCCATGGCTCGATTCGAGGACGTCGTAGGCTCGAGGCTCCCCAAGTAGCGACCTCGCATGATCCCGGGCGTCAGCGAATGAAGTCCGTATCCATTCTCGGGGTCCGCCTGGCGGCCCAGCGCTACGGTGAAGCGGTGGACCGGCTACTGGATGCCGCCGGCTCCGGTATTCGCCTGCGCGTGCACTTCTGCAATGTTCATACGCTCACGGAGGCGCAAGACAACGAGTCGCTCCGAGGCGTGTTCGAGTCGGCTGGAATGTTGGCTATGGATGGCATGCCCCTCGTGTGGGTCGGACGTCTACGAGGCGCACGCCTGGCTGAGCGCGTGTCCGGGCCGGACGTGATGCTCTCGCTGTGCGATCGGGGAAGGGCACTGCATCTCCGGCACTACTTCCTCGGTGGTGAGCCCGGCGTGCCTGAAGCCCTCGGCGCCGCGTTGACCGAGCGGTTCCCGGGTCTCCTGGTGGTGGGCACGGAGTCGCCCCCTTTCCGAGTCATGTCGCCCGATGAAGACGCAGCCATGGTCCATCGCGTAAACGCCTCCAACCCACACATCCTCTGGATTGGACTCGGCGCGCCGAAGCAGGAATTCTGGGCAGCTGACCATGAAGGTCAGCTCACCGTTCCATTGCTCCTCCCCGTCGGTGCCGCGTTCAACTTCCACAGTGGGAAGGTCCGACGTGCACCACGGTGGATGCAGCGCGTGGGCCTGGAATGGCTTTTCCGCCTGGCGGCCGAGCCTCGTCGCCTGTGGCGCAGATACATGGCTACCAACAGCCGATTCCTCTATCTCGTCGCCAGAGAGGAGATCGCTAGGCGGCGGTAACAGCTGGTCGTGGAGATGGGCGCCGGCAACCTCGTGCTGGCGTTCCGGACGCCCGAGAACGTGGAGGTGACCGCCGGGACCGGGCTGCTCTTCGGCGATGTGGCCGAGTTAGCCGCGCATCTGCGGCGAGTCGTTGACGAGCCTTCGTCATCCGAGTTCGAGACTCTCCGGGCCGACGCTCGACGGCGGGCCGAGACGCACTATTCGTGGGATGCCGTCACGACCGCGTACGAGCAGTTGTGGCGTCGACTTGGAGCCCACGGGTCAGAGGGAGCGGGGAGCGCGCGTCTACCCACCGTGTAGAGTGACCGCCGGCATTGTGGGGCGGCTGAGCAGGGGCGGGTCGGCTATGACGAGAGGCGTCCGGGCAGTCTGGCTGGTCCTCAGTGGCATCGGCCTGATCGCCGTCCCGTATCTCATTATCCTCGGGCCTCGGTTCGGCTACGACGCGCACGCCTATTGGTCGCTCGACCTGGCGCATCCCTATTCGAGGATGGTCGCGCTCGAAGCACCCAACGCATTCCTGTACTCGCCGCCCGTCGCGATGCTCATGGCGCCCTTTCACCTGCTCCCGTGGCCGGTGTTCCTCGGCGCCTGGACCGCGCTCCTCTACCTCGCGGTCGGGTGGCTCGGGTACTGGCGGTGGGGGCTCGCGCTGGTCGCATTCGCGCCCGTCGCGATGGAGATCCACTACGGAAACATCAACCCTGCTGCTTGCCGTAGCCATCGCCGCCTCATTTCGCTGGCCCGCACTGTGGGCGGTCGTTCTACTCACGAAGCCGACCGCGGCGGTCGGCTTGCTCTATCCCCTCGTCCGGCGCGAGTGGCGGGCCGTCGCGATCCCTCTCGGGCTCACTGCCTCCGTATGCGCCATCTCCGCGGTACTCCGGCTCGACCTGTGGTCCGGGTACATCGACATGCTCACCGATGCCGCCGGCATCCCGCTGATCGTGCCGCTCGCGTGGCGTCTCCCGGTCGCGGCCGCCGTCGTCATCTGGGGCGCCAGGACCGACCGTCGTTGGACGTTGCCTGTCGGGGCGGCGATCGCGCTGCCGCAGAGCTGGTGGACCAACTTCGCACTTCTCACCGCGCTTCCCCGGTCGCTGGACACGCCCATGCTGCCAAGGCTTCGGATCGACTCGCCGAGCTTCATCGCTTCGGCCCGTCGAGGCGATCGACCAGGCTGAGCGATCGCGGCCGCCGCGCTCAAGGTTTCGTGGAACTGCGACAGCTCCCCGATCGCGCCGTCGACCTGATCCGCCTTCTCATCGCCGGGATCATCACGGCGAAGGCGACCGAGGTTCGTCCGGGCGCGTTCGAGCGTACCGGCTGGGTCGCAACAACCTCGTCAAATCTCAAGGTAGCGTTCGCCTTACCCCGAGAACTGTTCGATCTCGGCCGCGTGCTCGCGAATGTA
>JAUSJS010000124.1 GCA_030647575.1 Candidatus Limnocylindrales bacterium
TCGTCCTTCTTGGCGTTCTCGTAGTAGTAGCGGCCCTGGACCAGGCTGCTGGCGCAGTTCCCGACCCCGACGATGGCGACCCGGATCTTGCCGTCCTTGCGGCGGCCGGCGCCGGCCCACGTGTTGCCCGGCGTCGCGCCGCCCTTGCCATTGCTGCCGTTCTTGCTCACGTTCGCTCTCCCTGCTCCTGGTGGGTCTGGTTTGCCTGGTGTCGTGCCTGGCTGCGGACGTGGAGGATCCGCTGGATGACGGTGATCGTGGCGCCAATCGCGATGATCGCGAGGGCGATCTCCAGCGCGACGATGCCGGGCGGGAGCGCGGCGCTGCCGGCCGGCGCGAGCGAAACCTCGGAGACCTCGACGGCAGTTCCGAGCAGCCCGGCGATGATCAGGCCGAGGCTCAGGATGACCAGTCGAACCTCGCGCGGCATGATGCCGACGGCGGCCATGCCGCTGCCGGACGAGAAACCGAGCCCCTCCGACTTCGCCCGCGTGTAGCTGACCATGAACGCCGCGCCCATGGCCGCCGCGGCGACGACCGGGACATCGGCCCAGCCGGTCGCCTGGAGACCCGCGATGAGGCCGATGTAGACGATCGCTTCCCCGGCGCGGTCGAAGACCGAATCCATGAATGCGCCCAGGTTGCTGACCTTGCCCGTCGCCCGGGCCAGCGTGCCGTCGAACATGTCGAAGACACCGCCGAGGAAGATGACCAGGCCTCCCAGCAGCCAGAGCTGCCGCGCGACCAGGACGGCGCCGACGACCGTGATCGCGAATCCGATGAGCGTCAACGCGTCCGGAGTGAGCCCCAGACGGCCCAAGCCGAGGGCGACCGGCTCGAAGGCCTTCCTGATCCGGGTTCGGGAGTCGTTCGACATCGTCATCGGCTAGCTGGCGAAGCCCAGGACGGCTCGCTCTCGGGCCGCGAACTCGGCGAACGCCTCGCCACGCAGGCGGCAGACCGTCTCCCGGCCGTTGCGTCGGGTCTCCACGACACCGGCGGCCCGCAGGCGGCCGATGTGCCATGAGACGAGCGGCTGGGAGAGCCCCACGTGGGCGGTCAGCTCGGCGACGGTGGCATCGCCGACGACCAGGCGCCGTACGATCCGGAGGCGGTTCACATCCGCCATGGCCTTGTGGAAGACGCGCAGCTGGCGCAGATCCTCGGGCTGGGCGATGGCCGCGGCGATGGTGCTGCGGACCCGGGCGCGTGAGGGAGACAGGGCGGTTACGCTCCTTGTCGGGTGGTCGACGGTCGCATCAACCTCGATTTCTATCAAGCGGCGTTGATGCTAGGCGCGCAGCACAGGTATGTCAAGACCATCCCGAATGACATGTCGTCGGCCATCCCGAATGACACCACCAGCCTGTTGGGGAGGGTGCACCTTGAGCCGGGTGGCTCACGGCATGGCGCCAGCCATGGGTTGCGAACGCGAACAGGCGGATCATCCACCACCGGACTCATAAGGCCGATCCGACGCTCGTTGGAGCGCTCGGCAGCAACGCGCCGGCGCTTAATGAGCACGGAATTGTGGGCGAAGACCGCTCGCGGGGGGTCGGCACGCCATCGCGAGGGCCGACACCGGCCATTGCAGTCCGCCCATGTCTGTTCCGCCAAACAGCGCCCGGCCACTGACCGCCGGCAACGGCCGCCGGCGCCCGTCCCACCTACACTCCCGGGATGGACCGACGCTCGGCGCTCGTGCTCCTCATGGTCTTCGGTACCGGGGTCTTCCTGGCCGGCCTCGAGCTGATGGTCACGGCGGTCGCGCTGCCATCCATCCTGGCCGACCTTGCAGATCCGACCGGCGCGTCGGCCTGGGTCGAGCTGCGAAAGGCCAGCTGGATCATCAACGGCTACCTGCTCGTCTACATCGTGACGATGCCCCTGGCCGGTCGGCTGGCCGATCTGTGGGGCGCCCGACGGCTATTCCTCGGCGCGCTCGGCATATTCGTCGTGGGGTCGGCGCTGGCCGGCGCCGCCCAGGACCTCGACCAGCTGATCGCCGCTCGCTTCATCCAGGCGGCGGGCGGGGGCGTCCTCGTACCGGTCGGGACGGCCGCCGCCTCGCACCTGTTCGGCGGAGCGGCCCGCCCGCGGGCGCTCGGCGTGATCGGTGCCCTGACCTTCCTCGGCATGGCGACCGGACCCGTGGTCGGAGCCGCCATCCTGAGCGCGGTCCATGCCGATGATGCCCTCGGCCTGACCGCTACCGGAGCAGGCAACCCGCTGGCGGCGGCACTCGTGCCGGCCTGGCGCTGGGTCTTCTACCTGAACATCCCGGTCGGCATCGCCGCACTGGCCCTCGCCTGGGCTGCGTCACCGGGCTGGGAGACCCCGCGGCGCGCGGGGCGCGTGGATGCCCTCGGGGCGCTCTGGTTCGGGCTCGCACTGGTGGCAGGGCTCGTCGGCCTGACCCTGCTGGGGACGCGGGAGATTGCCGGGACGGGCGCGGACCCGGCCGCGGTGACCGTCGCGCTCCTGGCCGTGGCCGCGGTCGCCAGCGTCGTGACCGTCGTGCGCGGCCTGCGCGTCGACGACCCGTTCCTCGATCCGCACCTGTTCCGGAGCGTGACCTTCAGCTCGGCCGCGCTCGTCTCGCTCCTGACCGGCTACGGCTTCGCGACGGCCATCATCGGCGGCGCCGTGTTCGTCGATCGGGTGATCTACGGTGGGCCCGACGAGCAGCGCCTGGCTCTCGGTGCGCTGGCCGGGGCGACCGCCCTGGGCGCGCTCGCATCGGGCTTCGTCGTAAGGGTGCTGTCGTTGCGACTGGTGACGCTCGCGGGCCTCGGGACGAGCATCGTCGGGCTCCTGGCCATGGCGTCGTGGGATTCGACCGTGTCGATCGGGACCGTGGCCATCGCGCTCGGCGTCTTCGGCTTCGGGTTCGGGCTAACGGTGACGCCGCGATCGACGGCCGCGGTCGAAGCCGCCGGTCGGCGCGCGTTCGGGGTCGCCTCGGCGGTCGTCACGGTTGCCCGGATGATCGGGATGGCCGTCGGCCTGGCCATCCTGACCGCGTATGGCTCGACGACCATCGATCGCCTCGCCGATGAGGTCTACGCGACGCCGGGCGCCTACCTCCAGCTCATCCCCGAAGCGCTGCGCGACCGACCGCTGCGCGACCCGTTCGTGGTGCAGGCCCTCGAGGGGTGGGCGTCGCGCGAGGCCGCCGGGATCATGGTCGGCCTGTTCGGCGTCGCCGCCGTGGTGACCGCACTGGCCGTCGTGCCGTCCCTCGCCCTCGGTGGCCCATCCGGTTCCCGGGCGCGTATGCTGAGCCGCGGCCCGGCCCCGACCGACGCGATCCACGCGATCGGAGCGACCGGTTCCAGCGCTGCCGGAGGACGCGACGCCGATGGCCTCGAGCCACCCGAACCCGGCCTCGCCCTCTGAGGCGCCGGCCTCCCGGCCGGGTCAGCCGCCGATCCGCCGTCGAGACTGGGCGAGCGGTCGGACGACGCCGAGCGCGATCCGGGTCGTGGCGGTCCGGGACGGCGAAGTCGTCGAATCGATCGGGGACGCGGCCCTGGCGGACCTGCCCGACCTGCTGCACGAGCCGGCGGCGGCGGTGTGGGTCGACCTGACCTCGCCGACCTCGGACCTGGCGCTCCAGGTCGGCGCCGCGCTCGATCTCCACCCGCTGATCGTGGAGGACGTCCTGGAGGGAAACCAGCGTGCCAAGATCGAGACAACCGAGGGCGTCATCCAGATCGTCCTGTTCAACCTGACCTATGCCGACAGGGTGATCGCCTCGGAGCTCGACTTCGTGCTGGGGCAGGGGTTCCTGCTCACGGTCCATGACGCCGCCTGGGATCCGCGTGCCACCAATCACCTGCGCTCGGGGGTCGGCCCGGTGCTCCGACACGGGCCCGATCACCTGCTCTGGGCGCTCGCCGACGACATCGTCGATGGCTACTTCCCGTTTGCCGATCGCCTCGGCGACGCGATCGACGACGTGCAGGACGAGGTCGTGCGCACGGCCAGTCGCGAGACCGTGGAGCGGGTCTTCCAGCTGAAACGCGAGCTGATCGAGGTCCGCCGGGCCGTCAGCCCCGTCCGCGAGGTGTTCAACCAGCTCACCAACCGAGACATCGCGATCATCGACGCCGACGAGCTGGTCTACTTCCGCGACATCTACGACCACATCATTCGGCTCACCGACGAGCTCGACAACTACCGGGAGCTCGCCTCGACGACGCTCGACGTCTACCTCACGCAGGTCAACAACAACCTGTCGGTGATCATGAAGCGGCTGACCGGCGTGACGGTCATCGTGGCAGGCGTCGGCGCGATCGCCGGGATCTTCGGGATGAGCGAGGCCGGGGCGGCGCTCGGGGGCGCCGAGGCTGGTGGATTCTGGGCGGTCACCGCGGTCACGATCGCGCTCGCGGCGGCGGCGGCGGTCGCCCTGCGCCGGATCGACTGGATCTAGTCCGCCGGGGCGCAACGCCCCGATCCTCGCGACGGAGCGCCCGCGCGACGGAGGCGAGCCACCGTGCGGCCTCGAACGGCGTGCCGAGCACCGCATCGGCGACGGCCCGGACCTCGTCGGGCATGCCGTGCGGCCCGGTGACGGCGATCGCCAACCCATCGATCTCGTCGGCCTCGCGCGCCGCGCGCAGGACGGCGAAGGCATCGGCATCGCTGCTGTCGTCACCGAAGGCGATCACCGTGGAGGGCCGAAGATCAACCAGCAGGCGCTCGAACGCCTCGCGCTTGCCTCCGGCGGCACGCGGCCGGAGGTCGACGACGAGTCGGCCGCGGTAGTGGGCCAGGTCGTGCCCGGGGAGCTCGCGGTCGACCGTGTCGATTGCCGCCTCCACCGCGGCGCGCGCCGCCGCTCGATCGTCGGCCTGCCTGACGTGGAACGCGACCGACGGGCCCTTTCGCTCGACGAAGAGCCAGTCGGGTCGACCCAGGAGCTCGGGGACGCGGCTGGCGAAACGCTCGGCCGGTTCGACCGAGGCCTCGTGCCCGGGCTGGATCGCCGTGGTCAGGCGCTCCGCCCTGCCGCCGCGGGGATAGCTGCCGACCTGCAGGCCGTGGTCGCCGAGGTAGCGGATCCCGCCAACCCGAACCCGCGCGGCGACGTCGGCCACGGTTCGTCCGGTCAGGACCGCGACGGCAAGGCGGTCGGGGCGTTCGGTGGCGACACCGGCCAGCTGGCGCAGGGCGACGCGGGCCAGCGGTACGATCGCGGCCGCCGCTGGATCGCGTGAACCCTCGGCCAGAGTCCCGTCGAAGTCTGAGATGACCAGCAGGCGACCCGGTCGTGCGACGAGGCGAGCGAGCCTCCCGGCCTCAGCTGGCACGCTCGTCAAGGCTTGACGTCGACTCCGGGCAGGATGGTCCGCAGGCCCCTCGCCATGACGTCGGGACCGATTCCTCCGAGGGAGCCGTCGCGCACGATCCCGTCCGCATCGATCCAGAAGTGGACCGGCAGCGCGATCGCGTCCCAGGTCTCGGCGGCGCGCCCATCGCTATCCAGTCCCAGCGGGAAGGTTGCCCCGAGGCTCTGGGCGAAGCTCGCGACCACGCCTTCCTCCTCCTTCACGTCGATCGCCACGACGACCAGGCCATCGTCTGCATAGCGGGTGGCGAAGCCGTTCATCAACGGGAACTCGTCCTGGCATGGCGGGCACCAGGTCGCCATGAAATTGACCCACACGGGCTTGCCACGCAGCGCCGCGAGGTCGATCGATCCGCCGCCGACCTGCGGGACGACGAGCGGCGGTGCCGGCTCGCCGACGTGGAACGGCGATGAGCCGCCGGCTGATGGCTCGGGTGATGGGCTGGCGGCAGCCGACGGGGAGGCCGTGACGGCCGGGCTGGGCGAGCTCACATCGATCGACGGCAGCGGAACGGAGGGCGTTGGGGTGGCCGGCTCGGGGGCGAGCGCCACAACCCCGGCGAGCAGCGCCGCCGCGGTCGCGACGCCGACGAGCAGGCCGGCGACGATCGACGAGCGGGGCCCCATGCGGGCGAGGGTACCAGTACGAGCGGCAGGGGGCGGCTCCGTCGGGCCGCTGCTACGATGCCGCTCCCATGGCCGACCTCGCGGACCGCATCCGCATCCGCGTCCTGCCCGCCCTGCTGACGGCGCTCGGCGTCGCTGGCCTCGCGGGCGGGCTGATGTCACTGACCAGTCCCGTCACCGCGGACCCGCTGCCGAGCCCTTCTCCGACGATCGTGGCGTCCGCGGAACCGACCCGCACGCCGCTTATCACCTTCCCGCCCCTTCCGTCAGACGCGGCGCCCTCGACCAGCCCGCCGCCGCCGGCCGATCGCGTCGCGACCCGGGTCCGAATCGCGGCGCTCAAGATCGATCTGCCCGTTGTCAAGCCGCCGGTGGGTGCCGACGCCTACCCCCTGTGCGATGTCGCGATGTACATCCAGGAGCTCGGTCAGCCGGGCCAGGGACGCGCGACCTACCTGTATGCCCATGCCCGGGCCGGCATGTTCCTGCCGATCCTGGATGCCTCCCTGGTGCAGAACGGCAAGCAGATGCTGGGCATGGTCGTGGAGCTGTGGACCAGCGACGATCAGCGCTTCCTCTATGAGATCACCGAAGTCCGGCGCCACCAGCTCGACCTCGATGATGCGATCAACGCAAGCAGCGAGGAGCTCTGGCTCCAGACCTCCGAAGGACCGAAGGGGACGCCGGGCAAGACCCAGGTGATCGCCCTGCCGATCTCCCAGGAGGCGGCCGATCCGGCCGAGGCCCATCCGGAGCCGAAGCCGCTGGTCTGCGGCTGACCGCTCCCCATACTCAGGGCTAACCCATCTCGTCACCGATGGCCTCGGGTCGCCCGTGCCTGTGGTGGTCGCGCGACTGGCAGGCGACACCACCAACGCAGCAGCCTTGGCTGAGCCGCCTCGACGCCATCGCGCGCCTACAGGTCGCGGTGGCGCGCCGAGGACGTCTCGGCGATCGCGCTCGGGTCGTATTGTCGACTGGTGGTCGCGCGACGGCCGGCCGCCGGCTGGCGTCGCGGCCCACGGGTCGGCCTCAGGCGGCGCATCGTTGATCGGCCTCGCCAGCCTCTGCCCTCGAACGAACCGCCTCAGCCCGGGACGAGCGCCTGGGCCGCCCGGCCCGCGGCCTCGAGCAGCGCCGAAGGGAAGAAGCCAAGCAGGATCGTGAGGGCCGTGGCGGCGGCCAGGCCGCTCCACAGCAGCGCGCCGTGGCGCAGCGCGGGCGTCTCGGTGGCCGACTCGCGCATGAACATGTAGACCACCACGCGCAGGTAGTAGAAGGCCGCGGCCGCGGCATTGAGCACGACGATCACGGCCAGGATGGTCAGCGGTCCACCAGCCTGCACGGCCGCGATGATGATGTTGGCCTTGGCGAAGAAGCCGGCTGTCGGCGGGATGCCGGTCAGCGATAGCAGGAACAGGGTCATCAGGATGCCGAGCATGGGCTCGCGCCGGCCGAGCCCCGCGAAGGTAGCCAGGCTGGAGGTGACCCCCGTGCGCTTCTGGAGGGCGGCGACGACCGCGAACGCGCCGAGGTTCATGAAGGCATAGGCGGCGCCGTAGAAGAGTAGCGCCTCGATGCCGTCGATCCGGCCACTGGGGTCGCCCGCCCAGGCCGCCAGGCCAACCAGCATGTAGCCGGTGTGGGCGATGGAGCTGTAGGCGAGCATCCGCTTGACGTTGTCCTGGGTGAGCGCCACCAGGTTGCCCAGGGTCATGGTCGCCGCCGCCAGTACGATCATCACCGGCAGCCACCAGTCCGAGAGTGGCCCAAGCGCCTCCACGAAGAGGCGCAGGATCAGCGCGAAGGCCCCGACCTTGGGCAGTACCGACAGATAGCCCGTGATCGGGGTCGGCGAGCCCTGGTAGGCGTCCGGCGTCCAGTAGTGGAACGGGACCGCCGCAACCTTGAACGCGACCCCGGTCGTCATGAACGCCAGGCCCATGGCCAATCCCGGCGAGAGCGGCGCGGCACCGGCCACGACCGCGGCGAGCGCTCCGGCGACCTCGTCCACCCGGGTCGTGCCGGTCAGGCCCCACACGAAGGCCAGACCGAACAGGAAGATCGCCGAGCTGAACGACCCGAGCAGGAAGTACTTGATCGCGCCCTCGGTCGAGTTACCGTCCGTCTTGTGGAAGCCTGCCAGCAGGTAGCCCGGCAGGACCATCAGCTCGAGTCCCAGGAAGAGGACCAGCAGGTCCGTCGAGGCCGCGATCAGCATCGCGCCGGTCATCGCGAAGACCAGGATCGTCGCGAATTCGGCGACCGGCAGGTTGCGCGGCACCAGGTAGTCCGGCCCGAACACGATGGTCATCGCGATGATCGAGATGAACAGGATGTCCAGGAACGTCGTGAGCGCGTCGACCGTGTAGCTGCCATCGAAGGCGCTGGCGGGGTTCAGCCCCACGATCAGCGTCAGTGCCGCGGTGATGCCCAGGCCGATCAGCGCCGTCGCGACCGCGATGGCGGACCGCGCGGGTTGGATCAGATCGACGACCAGGATGGCGGCGGCCGTCAGGATGCCCGCGACGAGCGGACTGATCGTGACGAAGTCCTGCCAGCTCAATGGGCGCCCCTCGGGTCCGGTTCCAGGCCGGTCGACGACTCGGCACTGGGCCGCATGATCGCCCAGCCGGTGCGTGCGACGACGCCGGCCACGGCAAGCGCGACGAGGCCGACGACCACGGGGCTCGGGATCTCGATCGGAGCCGCCGGCCGGACCGCATCGAGCGTTTCTCGGACCGTCCCGCCGAAGAGGTTGAGGAGCAAACCCGGCTGGATCCCGAAGATGACGACGAGACCGCCGAGCGGAGCGAGCGTCAGGATCTCGACCGGGCTGATGTCCGTGAGGCGACCCCCCAGTCCGGCCAGGAAGTCGGAGACCTCACCGAACACGATCCGTTGGTACATGTAGAGCAGATATGCGGCGGCCAGGATCATCACGACGGTGGCCACGGCCGCGGCGTACGGGTTGGCCGCGAAGGTCCCGACCAGGACCAGGAACTCGCCGACGAAGCCGGACAATCCGGGCAGCCCGCCAGAGGCGAAGACGAAGAATCCGAAGATCGCGGCGTAGACGGGGGTGCGCGCAGAGAGACCGCTCATCTTGGCGATCGTCCGATCATGCGTCCGCTCGTAGATGACGCCGACGAGGAGGAAGAGCGCGCCGGTGATGAGACCGTGGTTGATCATCTGCAGGACGGCGCCCTGGAGGCCCTGCTCGGTGAACACGAAGATGCCCAGGGTGACGAAGCCCATGTGGCTGACCGACGAATAGGCCACCAGCCGCTTGAGGTCGGGCTGGACGAGCGCCACGATCGCGCCGTAGATGATCGCGATGAGCGAGAGCACGATGATCGCCGGCGCGAACGTCTGGGCCGCCGCCGGGAAGAGCGGCACGGCGAAGCGGATGAACCCGTAGGCGCCGAGCTTGAGCATCACCGCGGCCAGGATGACCGAGCCCGCCGTCGGGGCCTCCGTGTGGGCGTCCGGGAGCCAGGTGTGGAACGGGAACATCGGGACCTTGATCGCGAAGGCCAGGAAGAAAGCCAGGAATGCCCCGATCTGCAACCCGTTGCTGAAGCCGCCGGTGCCGGCGTAGACGCGCAGCGTCTCGAAGTCGAACGCGCCGACCCAGGATCCGTCGTGCCCGGCCTGGTAGGCATACGCCGTGGCGAGGATGGCGACCAGCATGAGCAGCGAGCCGACCAGGGTGTAGAGCACGAACTTGATCGTTGCGTAGATCCGGTTCGCGCCGCCCCAGATCCCGATGATCAGGTACATCGGGACGAGCACGATCTCCCAGAAGATGTAGAAGAGGAAGGTGTCGAGCGCCAGGAAGACGCCGATCATCCCGACCTCGAGGACCAGGAACGAGATCATGTATTCCTTGATCCGCGTCTGGATCGGCTTGAAGCTGGCCAGGATGGAGATCCACGACAGCGTCGTCGTCAGCACGACCAGCAGCACGGCCAGGCCATCCGCCCCGAGCTTGTACTGGATGCCGAAGAACGGAATCCACTCGACGGTCTCCACGTACTGGAAGCCCGGTCGATCCGGCAGGTAGCCGATCAGCAGCAGCAGCGAGGCGACCCAGGTCAGGAGGGCGAAGAAGAGGGCGAGCGGCCGCGCGACCGACGCCGAGGCGAAGCCGACCAGGATCGCGCCGACCAGCGGCAGAAAGACGATCGCCGACAGCAGCGGGATGCTCGAGATGTCCACTCAGCGTCCCGCCAGCAGCAGGTAGGAGCCGGCCATCACAATCAGGCCGAGCGCGATCCCCAGGGCGTAGTTCTGGACCCGCCCCGTCTGGACCAGGCGCAGCCCGCGCCCGATCTGCAGGGTTGCGCGCCCGAGCGCGTTGACCGTGCCGTCGACGACCTCCCGATCGAACCACCATGAGGCGGCCGCGAGCCGCCCACCGATCACGATGAAGAGCAGGTGGTTGAGGTCGTCGAACCACCACTTGTTGAGCGACGCTCGATAGAGGAACGGGACTCGGGCGCTGAGCTCGCGCACGCGCTCAGGGCGAGCCCCGATCCGGATCGCTCCGAGCTCCGCGCCGAACAGGCGCCAGGCGATGGCGATCCCGACGGCCGCGACCGTGACGCTGGCCAGGATCAGCGCGCCGTCGATGCCGGCAAGGCTGAAGGCGGCCTCCTCGTGGCCGAGCAGCTCCCGGCCCTCCGCGAAGACGGGCTCGAGCCAGCCGCCGATCAGGCTCGCGCCGAATGGCAGCCCGAGCGCCATGCCGAGCAGGACGGACGGGATCGCCAGCAGGATGAGCGGGACGGTCATCACCGGTGGCGATTCGTGGACCTTGTCCCAGATGGCCTTCGGGCCGCGGAAGGCGCCCCAGAAGGTGAGGCCCATCAACCTGAAAATGTAGAACGCGGTCAGCCCCGCGACGAGGAAGCCGACCGCCCAGACCCACAAGAAGCCGAGCTTGAACGACTCGCCCAGGATCTCGTCCTTGGAGAAGAAACCGGCCAGCGGCGGGATGCCCGCGATCGCCAGGGATCCGACCAACATCGTCAGGTAGGTGATCGGG